>CAYHRM010000048.1:0-5314 GCA_964359035.1 uncultured Planctomycetales bacterium | reverse complement strand
ACAATTAGAAGATTTTCGGCACTTGTTTAAAGTTAGTGTGCAAGGAATTGCGACGAACGAAAGGCTTCGATCAGATATGTAAATACGCCGGGAGGGAGTCGCAAGCCGCAGCACACGGCGAAAATCTTCGTGCCGCAGCAAAAGACGAAAAGCTAAAACGCAATAATTATTTTCTTAGTGCTGTTTTGAAGGCTTGAGTTAACGCAGGAACAACTTGGAAAAGATCACCCACGATCCCATAAGTGGCTACCTTAAAAATTGGAGCTTCAGGATCCTTGTTAATAGCGACAATAATCTTTGAAGATTGCATCCCTACGAGATGTTGAATCTGACCGCTTATTCCGCAAGCAAAATAAATCTTCGGCCCCACCGTGCGCCCAGTCTGACCAACTTGATGCGAATAAGGCATCCAACCGGCATCCACGGCTGCGCGGCTAGAACCGACCGCTGAGCCTAAAACATGGGCCAAATCTTCTAATAATTTAAAATTTTCCGGCCCACCCATTCCCCGGCCTCCAGAAACAATAATATCAGCTTCGGATAAATTTACCGTAGACTCAATCTCTTCAATAATATCTAAAAGCTTAGTCCGTGAAAAATAAAGTGTTTGCGCAAAACTTTCTTTAATAATTTTGCCTTTTCTTTTTTTATCTGCGGCCATTGGCGCAAATACTTTATGCCTAACCGTAGCCATTTGCGGACGGTAATTAGGAGAAATAATTGTTGCCATAATATTCCCGCCAAAAGCCGGGCGCGTCTGCAATAAAATCTTTTTATCCGGATCAATATCCAGGCCCGTACAGTCTGCGGTTAAACCAGCTTTAATATTAATCGCCACGCGCGAAATCAAAGAGCGGCCAATATTAGTCGCACCGCACAAAAGAATCTCTGGCTTATATTTCTTAACTAACTCCACTAAAATATTGGTATAAGGCTCATCCTGAAAATTAGCTAACTCTGGAGCCTCCACTAAATAAAGATTATCTGCTCCGCAAAAAATAAGCTCATCCAGCTGATCCTCTAATTTATGGCCGATCAAAACTCCGCTCACATCAGTATTTAATTTCTTCGCCAACTCCTGGGCCTTGCCTAATAGCTCATAGGAAACCGACTGCACCCGGCCATTTTTTTGCTCGATAAAAACCCAAATTCCTTTATAATTTTTAATCTCCGGCAAAGCGCATTTAGCGGGTGTATTCTCTAACAATACCGCCTTAAACTTGCAAGCATCCTTGCAAGCACCACAAAGAGTACATTTATGTAAATCAATGGATGCCTTTTTGTCCATCATACGAATGGCATCAAACGGGCAAACCTTGATACATACAGAGCAACCCGTACATTTCTCAATAATAATAGAAATTGGCATCTTTAATTAACCTCGCCTTTAATCAACTCCACCAGCTGCTTGGCAATATCGGGTATTTCTCCTTTAAGTATCTGTCCACCGATCCTGGGAGTAGGAGTAAAAATTTTTACCACCTGAGTTGGTGAACCACACAAGCCAATCTGTTGCGGATCTAAATCCAATTCTTTCTGGGTTAAAAGAGTTATTTTAGCATTTTTTGCGCGCATCAAACCTTTTAAAGAAGCAATTCTCGGCTCATTAATTTCTTTAACCACCGTCAAAAGCGCCGGAAGCGGAGTTTCAATAATCTCAAATCCTTCCTCCAGCATTCTTTCTACGCGCATCAATTTATCCGTTGCCTCTTCTACTTTTTTTACATAAGTAACCTGGGGAATATTTAAATGCGTAGATATTCCCGGTCCAACCTGTGCGGTATCCCCATCTGAAGCCTGCTTGCCGCAAATAATTAAATCAAATGCCCCAAGTTTTTTAATTGCTCCGGCCAAAGTATAACTGGTCGCCCAGGTATCACTTCCGGCAAAAGCACGGTCACAAACTAAATATCCATCATCGGCTCCCATAGAAATTGCTTCGCGTAACGCAGCATCCGCTTGAGGCGGCCCCATGGTCACCACGCTCACCTTACCGCCGAATCTTTCTTTAAGCCGAATCGCCTCTTCAATCGCATACATATCAAAAGGATTAATAATCGACTTAACTCCCTCGCGCATCAAAGTGTTGGTTTCAGGATTAATCCTTACTTCCGTCGTCTCGGGAACCTGCTTAATACATACGATAATATTCATAGATTCTTCGTCGCTAAGCTTGCTTACTTAGCCATCTCCTTGATCAACTTTAAAGCAATAATACTCCGCTGCACCTGATTGGTTCCTTCATAAATCTGTGTAATTTTAGCATCACGCACATATTTTTCAATCGGATAATCCTTCATATAACCATAACCGCCAAATAACTGCAAAGCATCTACCGTCACCTTCATTGCTACATCTGAAGCATACATCTTCGCCATGGCGGATTCCTTGGCGACATCCTTAATTCCAGCATCCACCATTCTGGCCGTAGAATAAACTAAACCACGCGCTGCTTCAACTTCAGTAGCCATATCCGCCAGCATCCATTGAATCCCCTGAAAGCTAGAGATCGCTTTACCAAATTGCACTCTTTCATGTACATATTTAACTGCCAATTCCAATGCTCCTTGAGCAATACCTAAGGCCTGAGCCGCTACTCCTGGACGTGACATATCAAAAGTCCTCATCGTCACAATAAAGCCCATTCCTTCCTTAGCCAATAAATTTTCCACAGGAATTTTACAATCCGTAAAAATTAACTCCCGCGTACTTGAGGCACGAATACCAAACTTATCTTCTTTTTTACCAAAAGTAAAACCCGGAGTACCTTTTTCTACAATAAACGCGCTAGCCCCACGCGCTCCCTTGGTCTTATCCGTCATCGCAATCACCACGTAAGTCTCAGCATCTCCACCGTTAGTAATAAAATGCTTCAGGCCATTTAAAATATAATGATTACCCACCTTTTTAGCCACGGTCTTAATTCCAGAGGCATCACTTCCAGCTTCTGGTTCAGTAATGGCAAAAGCCGCCACTCTTTTACCACTGGCTAAAGCTGGCAGATATTTTTTCTTTTGCTCATCCGTACCAAATAAAACAATCGGAATTGTTCCTAAAGCACTAGCCGCATAGCAAACCGCGATACCGCCACAAGCGCGAGAAAACTCTTCAGTGGCCAAACAAAGATTCATGGTACTATTAGCAAATCCGCCGTACTCCTCTGGGATAAACAGGCCAAACATATCGCTCTCGCCCATTACTTTTAAAACCTCCCAAGGATACTCTTCGCTAATATCATATTTAGCCGCCACCGGGCGAATTTTTTCTTCAGCAATCTTGTGCGCTAAATCCTTAATCATCTTTTGTTCTTCAGTCAATAAATAATCCATAATACCCTCCAGTTAATTAATTCGAAAGATTATAACATGAAATAATTATTTTACAATATTTTTAGCAGCGCGATCTCTTGGCAGTTGGGGAATTTGCAGCAGTTGATACATTCCGCCCAAATCTTATGCGGCAGAGCCTCATGCTTAATCCTTTTAAAACCTAGCTTTTTAAAAAATTCCGGCTTATAAGTAAGTACAAAAATCTTTTTTGCTCCCATCACTTGAGCTTCCGCTAAACAGGCAGCCACTAAATCCTGACCTAAACCTTTTTTTTGCTTATCTTTAGCTACAGCTAAAGATTTAATCTCCGCTAAATCATCCCAAGAAATATGTAAAGCCGCGCAACCGGAAATCTTGCCTTTATCTTCATAAACCCAAAAATCACGGATATTCTCATAAAGCTCATTGAGCGAACGTGGCAACATCACATCCAACTTAGCAAAATAACCAATCAGCTCTTGAATCTGTTTTATATCTTTTATTTTAGCTTTACGAATCATTTAAACTCCGTACCTTTAGCCACGACCACAATTCCTGACTCACTAACAAAAAACCTCTTTTTATCTTCTTCCAAATTAAAACCAATCACCATCCCTTGAGGGATACTCACATCCTTATCAATAATCGCCCGTTTAATTTTTGCGTGCCTGCCCACATGAACGCTTTCCATTAAAATTGAATCATAGACCTCAGAAAAACTGTTAATCCGGACATTTGGTGAAAGTATAGAACGCTGCACACGGCCACCAGAGACTACACAACCCTCCGAAACAATAGAATCCAGTACTAGCCCCACCCTTCCTTCTTCTTTATCTCCGGAGTGCACCGTCTTAACCGGAGGATATTGCTCCTGAAAAGTACGAATCAACCACTCTTGATCATAAAGATTAAAGGTGGGATTAACCTGAATTAATTCCATATTTGCCTCATAATAAGCATCAATAGTTCCGATATCCCGCCAATACTCCTCATCTTTATCCTTATTGCGAAAATTATAAGCCACCACCTTCAAACCCTTTTTTAACATCTGCGGAATAATATCTTTGCCAAAATCATGTGAGGACTTATTATTCTTAGCATCCTCCAATAACTCCTGCATAAGTACCGACTGATTAAATACGTAAATCCCCATCGAACCAAAAATTTTATCCGTTCTTCCGGGAATAGTTTTAGGATTCACCGGTTTTTCATGAAAACCAATCACTCGGCCCTGGGCGTCTGCCTCCACTACCCCTAAATGCTTAGATTTAGATTTATCAATCTCCACCACCCCGACCGTCAAATCAGCATTCTGCTCACGATGTACATCAATCATCGAGTAATAATTCATTTTATAAATATGGTCCCCAGCTAAAATCAAAACCTCATCCGGCCGGTCCATTTCTAAAGTATAAAGATTCTGATAAATCGCATCCGCAGTGCCCATATACCAAGAATCTCCAATGCGCTGCTGCGCCGGAAGCAACTCGATAAACTGCCCGAGCTCAGAAGGAAGAAAATTCCAGCCTAAACGAATATGCCTTTGCAGTGAAGCAGATTTATATTGGGTGAGAATATAAATCTTACGCATTCCGGAATTAATACAATTACTTAAAGTAAAATCAATGATCCGATAAATGCCTCCAAAAGGAACTGCCGGCTTAGTCCGGTCCTTAGTTAAAGGCAAAAGGCGCTCGCCTTTTCCACCGGCCATAATAAAGGTTAAAACTTTGCGCATCATTTAAGGAATGCTCCGATTATGCCATGTCGAATCATCATCACCGCAATGGCGGCCAATAATATATACATTATCTTAGAAAATGCCCTTGTGCCATTAGGGCCAACTACCTTCAAAATCGTATCCGCCTTAACTAAAGTAATCCAGACAAAAAACATATTTAAAACTATCGCCACCAAAGTAGCTTTTGCACCAAAACTATTCAACATCATTAGCGTGGTGGTTAAAACCGCCGGGCCGGTAATTAAGGGTGTTCCCAAATGAAATA
>CAYHRM010000047.1:0-9172 GCA_964359035.1 uncultured Planctomycetales bacterium | reverse complement strand
CTGATCAAGATACCAGTTGATCATGGTTTTCTGCAGCTTAGATAAACAAATTCGAGAAGTCTGCACTCCGTCCCGATTAGTTACATCCAATAAATAAATCTTTGGTTTATGCGTCATAATCACCTCACTTGCCTCTCTCTAACTGACTAATAAATTCAAGCACCGATTTTACTATCCAATAAAATTACCTCAACTTCTTTAAAATTTTGCTAAGTTCCTCTTTACTCGGCACAACCTGAGAAGAAAAAATTTCCTGATTCTCTAAAAGATAAGTTGCCCCAGAAGAAATCTGCAGCTGTTTATTCAAACTAGTATTTTCTCTGAGTAAATTTATCCCCTCTTGCCCCCGAGCACAACTTTTAATGCTTAAGGCATCTGACCCACTAAGACAATCCTCCCAATATCCACTACGAATATTTTTGGATCGACAAATTAAATAATCCCAAGCTTTTTCCGGATAATATTTCTGCACACATACTGAGCGCAAACATTCCTCAACCTCAAAAACACCATTTTTAGCATCAAAACCTTCATTCTTCTCTACGGCCAAGAAATGTAAACTCGGATTAAATTCTTTTACCAAAGTTAACAATGAGTTTGCATCTTTATCAAAAATACTAAAAAATAAATCAAAATTACCTTTCTTTACTTTTTGATTCAAAAAATAAGAAAAGCCGCTTACCTGCGGCTTAAATACGTAAAAATCATTAATTAGTTGAAAATTATTTTTAATGGCATCGAAATTATCATCTTTATCAACGGACCTGGGTAAAATATACGCTGGTAAAACTTGAAGCGACAAATCTTTAATTATTCTTTGCGCCGCCGCATTCGGATAATCAAGATTTTTTACCACTAATCCGGGAAACTTCTTTTTCAACAAATTTGTAACTGATTCAATATTACAAGTAACACAATTTTTTGCATTAATAATAAATAAATCCACCTTATTCGGCTTAGAAAATAAACAGCTGGCATTTAATGCGCCTGGATTTTGACAAACCCCCGCTAAATTCTTTTCTTTACAATTAACATCAGAATAACAGCGCGGCAAGATTGCTGTAATATCAGGATCATCGCTAAATTTCTCGGATAAAGTCAACTCTTCAACCTGGCAATCGGAAAGCTTACCCTCTTTTATTTTCAACGTTAACTTTCCCAGTTTACGGCCCTGCCAACTTGGACGCAGAATAAAGGTAGAATCAACCTTAGTCAGCGCCTCCTCCTTTAACGGTTTATCTCCCACAAAAACTATATCAATACCTTTTATTTTAGAAATTAATTTTAAATCTTCATTTTCACCCTGAGTACTCAAGGCAATCAAAACTTGCACGCCGGCGCTCTTTAAACGGCGGATCAATTCACTAATCTGACTAGGCGCACTAATCTTTAACCCTTCTGCCTTTTGCTTAGCGGACAAACCGGTCAACCCGATAATGGCGATCTTGACTCCCTGGCTATTTTTAATCACATAAGGAACAACTTGATCTGCGTCTAAATTAATGCTCAGATATGCGGGGTTAGTTTTTTTAGCATTTTTTAAAAAAAACTCTTTCCCAAAATTAAATTCATCTGGGCCGATACCTAGGGCATCATATTGCATAATCTCCAAAGCCTTATAATTAACTTCAGAACGCAGCATATCTAACTGGACATTCTGAGTATATTCATCCATCAAACCGCCAGCAGTAAAATTACCACAATCCAAAAGCAACAGCTCAGGGTCTTTACTTCTTAATTCCTTAACTAAGGCCGCCCGGCGCCCGATACCCCCATCCTGCTGAATAGGGCAACTACAGGGATAAAGCATAGCATGGGTTTGGCCAGTGTAAAGAATAGTAACATCCTTAGCGAACAAACTTCCGATGGTCAAAAACAAAAACCCGGAAAAGAAAAATATTATTTTAAAACTTTTCATGTTCTGATTATTTTAACGGTTAGAATATTTTCTAATTGTTTTATTTTATCCTGAATTGCCGGGCTAACCTGATTATCCACGCTCCACACACTAATTGCTTTATCTCCGGGCTGATTACGGCCTAAAGCCATGGCGGCAATATTTATGCCATTTTTTCCCATTAACGTGCCCAGATTTCCAATTAAACCCGGCTTATCCAAATTACGAATAAAAATCATCTCCCCCACCGGATATAAATCCAAATAATAATCATCAATTTTAACGATCCTTGGCTGTTTATTAGCAGAAAGTGTTCCCAAAATCGACTTAGTTTCTTTATCCGTTTTAACCTCTAACTGAATAAGATTTACGAATTCACCCTCCTGGCCGGATTTTGACTCAAGCAGTTTTATCCCTCTTTCTTTAAGTAAAGATATACCATTAACAAAATTAACTGTTTCCTTTAATATCGGAGTAAGCATCCCTTTAACTAAAGCCAAGGTCACCGGGCTTAAATTATACTTAGTAATCTGGCCGCTATAACTTACAACTAACTCCAGAAACCTGCCCTCTACTAATTGCGCAGCAAACATGCCTAATTTTTCCCCTAAATTAATGTAAGGATTAAGCAGATTGCAAGTCTCTGCATCTAAGCAGGGATAATTTGCCGCATTTCTAATCCCCTTACCCAAGAGCGCGTCACGAACGATTTCGGCAACTTCAATCGCTACGTTAATTTGCGCTTCTTCAGTAGAGGCACCAAGATGCGGAGTAGTAATAACATTATCAAATTTTAAAAGTTCACTATCAGCAACCAGCGGCTCACTTTCAAAAACATCCATCGCTGCTCCGGCGACTTTGCCCTCTTTTACTGCCCTCACTAAAGCTAACTCATCAATAATCCCGCCGCGTGCGCAATTTACAATCCGTACATTTTTTTTCATTAAACCAAACTCTTTATCTGAAATCATATGCCTAGTCTCATCAGTTAGAGGAGTATGCACGGTAATATAATCTGACTCTTGCAATACTTTATTTAATTCCGCAATCTCAACCCCAATATCCTGAGCTACCTGCGCAGAGAGAAAAGGATCAAAGGCCAGCACCTTCATGCCAAATGCTTTTGCCCGCTTAGCCACCTCTGAACCAATTCGCCCAAACCCCACAATACCTAAAACCTTATTATATAATTCTACCCCCATAAATTTAGAACGCTTCCATTCACCTTTTTTCATTGAGGCATTAGCCTGCGCAATATTCCTGGATAAAGTTAAGATCATGCTAAAGGTATGTTCAGCGGTAGAGATCGTATTTCCCGCCGGGGTATTCATCACGATAATCCCTTTTTGTGTCGCCGCTTCCAAATCTACGTTATCCAAGCCAACGCCCGCCCGGCCAATAACCTTTAGCTTAAGCGCTGCCTGAATTATCTCTTTAGTTACCTTGGTCGCGCTGCGAACCACTAAAGCATCATAATCTTTAATAATTTCTTTTAAAGCTTCTGGCTTTAAGTCTGTTTTCACGTCAACAGTTAATTCCTTAGAATCCTTAAAAACCTTTAAACCTTCCTCACTTAATGCATCGCTGACTAGAATTTTGATCACTAAAATATTCCTCCTTATTTATATAAATATATTATTCTTTACTCTGGCTATTATATGCCTCGCATGTCTCAGCACTAATTAAACCCTTTTCAAAAAGCCTATTTACTGAATCCTGCATTAAATTCATTTTAAATTTAGCACCAGTTTGCATAATCAACGCAAGTTGAAAAAAATCTTTTTTTCTAATCGTCCTTCTCACCGCAGTATTACCAATACAAACTTCCGTAGCAATCACCCTGCCGATCCCACTTTTATGTGGTAGGAGCTTCTGATTTATTATGGCTCTTAGAGAATTCGAAAGCCTCGTACAGATAAATTCCCTCTGCGAAGCCGGAAATAAACTTAAGATTCTGTCAAAAACTTGTACGGTATCCGTGGCATGAATAGAAGTTATAACCAAATGCCCTGTTTCAGCCGCCTGCAAAGCTGTTTCAATAGTATCCGAATCCATGGCCTCACCGACAACAATAACATCCGGATCCTGGCGTAAAGAAGCCTTCACCCCACTGGCAAAAGAGGGTACATCCACCCCGACTTCTCTTTGCTTAACAATGCTCTTTATATTAGTATGCATATATTCAATCGGTTTTTCTAACATAAGTATTACGCAATTACGCTGTTTATTAATCGCATCAACCATGCAGGTAATCGTGGTCGTCTTACCTGCTCCGGTAGAACCGGTGACAAAAATAATCCCATTTTTTAAAAGGGCCAAATCATCAATCACTTCCGGCAGCCCCAGTTCCTCTCTTGTTTTAATATCAGGCAATATATTCCTAAAAACCACCTCAATTGCTCCCCTTTGCTGATACATACTTACACGAAACCTTGAATTTGGAAAAGGAGAGAACGCAAAATCCATCTCCTTATTTATATCAAATGATTTTTTTTGTTCTTCGCTCAAAATACTAAAAATCATTTGTTTAATTTCTTCCCCGGAAAGCGGTTTATCATTAAGCGGCTTAATCTCTCCGTAATATCTAACCACCGCTGGAGAATTTACCGTAAGGTGCAGATCAGAAAATTCTTTTTTATTAGCTTTTTCAAGCAATTTATAAATATCCATGCGTTCAATACGCTCATTAATTAAATTTTGCGTTTCCTCGCTCATCTGGGAAAACATTAAACCGATCGCAAAATTATCAGAATCAAGCTTCTCTAAACGGACAACCTTTCCCTGCACATCAACATCCTTAGCTAAAACTCCCGGAAGCAGTAAAGAAATTTTTAATTCCGTATTAAGAGGAATTTGTACTAAATTTTCAAAAAACATTCCTGTGCGGCTGATATTTTTTGTAACTCCGCTAAAAACTAGCTTAGCATCCTGGGAAGCAGAACCAATTATCGAGTATTTAAATTTTATTTCTATAAATACACGCGGAGCTTTTCTGCGATCGATAAAGCCTTCTTCCATATCCGCCCCCTCTTTTTTAATTAAGCATTTTTAGCAAATACCTCTTGCGCGGATGCTACCCCAATACCTAATTTAAACTTATACCCCATCTGAAACAAAACTTTCTCTAAACATGATAATCCAGTAATAATATCAAATTCAGCAATAAAGCCCATATGCGCAATACGAATAACTTTACCCTTTAATTCATCCTGCCCTCCGGCAATCGTTACTCCGTAAGTATCACGCATAGTTTTAACTAATTTTTCTCCGTCGATACCCGCAGGAACCTTGGCGGCAGTAACCCCGTCTGAAGCAGCGTTCGGCGCAAATAATTCCAGGCCTAAAGCGATCATTGCTGCCCGAGTTGCATTGGCCATCGCTTTATGACGTTTAAATATATTTTCTAAACCATCTGCTTGCATAATTTTTAATGCTTCATTTAAGGCAACAATTAGAGTAATGGATGAGGTAAAAGGTGTATCATTCTTATCCAATGCTTTTTTAGCTTTTCTTAGGTCCAAATAATATCGGCTAGATTTTGAAAGCTCCACTAATTTCCAAGCCTTAGCACTAACGGTAATAAATCCTAATCCCGGCGGTAACATCAAGCCTTTCTGTGAACCGGCAACTACCACATCTACCCCCCAGGCATCAGTCTTTAAATCCACTGCCCCTAATCCACTGATGGCATCCACAACTAAAACTGCAGAAGTTTCTTTGACCACCGCGGCAATTGAGGCAATATCATTATCCACACCTGTAGAAGTTTCACATAAAGTCGTAAATACCGCTTTTATCTGCGGATTAGCTTTTAATCTTTGCTTAATTTCCTCCGGGTTAACTGCTTTACCCCACACAACATCAATCACTTCAACATTAATCCCATAGGCCTTAGAAATCTCCGTCCATCTTTCTCCAAACTTTCCCCCCTGTACCACTAAAGCCTGATCGCCGGCAGAAAGCAAATTAATTACCGCTGCCTCCATTGCCCCAGTTCCGGAAGAAGAAATAATAAAAACATCGTTTGCCGTCTGAAAAACTAATTTTAAAGCAGTGCTCGCCTCTTTTAAAATCTCCTGAAACTGCGGAGTACGATGATGGATAATCGGCTTGGCCATGGCTAAACTAATCTGCGGCGGTAAAGGTGTAGGCCCCGGTGTTAATAAGTATTCCTTTTTCATCTCTTATTTCTCCTTAAAATAAAATTGTTATTATTTCTTCTTTACTTGCGGTAAAATCACCTCATCAATTAAACCATAATCCTTTGATTCTTGAGCAGACATAAAATAATCCCTATCCGTATCCTTTTGAATCTTATCTAATGACTGGCCGGTATGCTGCACCAAGATCCCATTGATCTGATCGCGCAATTTTAAAATTTCTTTAGCCTGAATCGAGATATCCGATGCCGCTCCCTGTACTCCACCCCAAGGCTGATGAATCATGACCCTGGAATTAGGAAGCACAAAACGCTTTCCTTTTGTCCCTGCCGATAATAAAACCGCCCCCATACTCGCCGCCTGGCCCACGCAATAAGTAGCAACATCACATTTTATAAATTGCATCGTATCATAAATCGCCAACCCCGCGGTAACTGAACCACCGGGAGAATTAATATAAACATTGATATCCTTGTCCTTATCTTCCATTTGCAAAAAAAGTAACTGAGCAATCACCAGATTTGCGACATAATCATCAATCGGCGTACCAATAAATAAAATACGATCCTTTAAAAGACGCGAATAGATATCATAAGCGCGTTCAAAACCACGCGTGGTCTGCTCGATAACCATGGGAACCAATGTCTGCATTTTTGTCTGCATATTATCCTCTCCTAGCCCACAAGGGCACACCCGCGCCATTCATTATAAGCGCGGGGTGTTTCTTCTATTCTGTCTGCCAATTAGCTTCACCTAACAGATACTCCATGACCTTACGCGGCATATGATCATCGATAGCAATACTTTCTTTTTTAGCAATCTGAGATAAAATTAAATAGATTTTAACCTGTTTTTTAGCTTCCGGCTGAATGTTTTCTAAAAGCATTTTCTCCTGCGCATCAATTTTATCCCGCGGTAAACCTTTCATTGCTAAGTCAATTTTAGTTTGCCTAAGCATATCCTGGGTCTGACGCTCCACCAACCCTTCCGGCAGCTTAAACTCCAAACCTTTGGTTATATCTTCAATTAACTCATTTTCAATCCGCTGGCGCTCCTGATTCTCTTTGGTCATAAAAATCTGTCTTTCTACCGCCTTCTGTAGCTCATTAAGATTAGGATACCCCAGAGAACGGCTGAATTTATCATCTAGAATTTCAACCTTACGCGATTCTTTAACCGAATCAATTTGCCTTTTAACTTCATCGCTAGAGACTGAAACTATTTTGTAATTTATTAATTGATTTTTATAGTTCTTCACCGCAATCTCAGGAGTAACTTCAACGATCGCCTTAAAAGAAAGGCTGGCCCGATCAAGCTTTACATCGGTAATCTGCGGCAATTCAATAACATCAAGTTTTTCAGCGGCAATTGCCTGATTATAAATATCCGGGACCAATTCCTTTAGAACCTGTTCCTGCACATTAGCCGCATAATGCTTCTCTAAAACATCTCTGGGTGCTTTGCCCGGACGAAATCCCGGAACCTTGGCCTCTTTGGAAATTTGCGCAAAGACCTCTTCAAATTTATTTTTAATCAACTCTCCACTTACGGCAACATTAATTTCACACTTAGTACTATCCAGTTTCTTAACTTCAGTTTTCATTTTACCCTTTCTTAAGTTTAATTATATAATATCCCCGCTTACCCAAGGTTGATTTCACCTCGCCAAACTAGGGCAAAATCACATTCTAAATTTTTCACCCAAATAAACCTGACGTGCCTGTGGATGATTAATCAGTTCATGCGCCGTTCCAGCAATCAGAATCACTCCCTCGGAAATTAAATACGCCCGATCAGTTATCGCTAGGGTTTCCCGAACATTATGATCAGTTAATAAAATACCCAACCCCTTAGCTTTTAGTTCTTTAATAATCTCTTGCGCTTCATTAACCACAATCGGGTCGATCCCGCTAAAAGGCTCATCCAGAAGTATAAAAGAAGGATTGGTGACCAGCGCCCGGGTAATCTCCAAGCGCCTTCTTTCTCCGCCACTTAAAGTATAGGCTTTATTATTAGCTAAATGCGCAATATTCAACTCTTCCAATAAAGAAGCCAACCGGCGTTTTCTTTCCGCCCGGCTCAAAGACAAAGTTTCTAAAATTGCATTTATATTTTCCTGAACCGTCAACTTACGAAATATAGAGGCTTCTTGCGAGAGATAACCGATACCAAAACGAGCACGCTCATGAATAGCCATATTGGTAATTTCATGGTTATCAAAAACAATCGTACCTTTATCCGGGGCAACAATACCGACGATCATATAAAAAGTAGTGGTCTTGCCGGCGCCATTAGGCCCCAAAAGGCCCACAATCTCCCCGCGTTTAACCGTAATATCTACGCCTTTAACTACCTGACGGCCATCATAAGACTTAGCTAAGCCTTTAGTTTCCAGAAGTCGCATCAATATTCTCCGTTTGATAAATAATTATTTGGGGTTTACCGGTTAAAGTGATTTTTTTATCTAAGGCAGTATAAATTGCTTCCTGGCTATAGGAAATATTTTCACCGCGTAATATCCGTACATTTCCTAAAGCCACAATCTTATTGACGGAGCTAGAGATAACTGCCGGGCCTTTGGCCGATGCATCAGATTGTTGCTTAGGGATAAAATAAACCTGCATTTTATCACTATAAATTGTTAAATCCGACTTTTCTACTTTAACATTATTATTAAATATGGCAATATTTTTTTCATAATCTACATCTAGCGGCCCGTCACAAGTAATCAGAATCTTTTCCTTTTTATTCACTTGCTTATCAAGCGCCTGAATATCCAGCCGCACATCCTTATCTAAAACAATCTGCTTTAATGCAGTTTGTCCCTGCGCGCCTTGGCCGGAAAGATTCATATCCTCACGAGTGAGATTAATTTTATCCAGCGTGCTCACCATCTGCTGTTTACGGTCCCAATCCAGAGTATCCGTCGTCAGCTTTGTCCCGCTAGAAGTAGTAATTACGACATTATCCTGTAAATGCACCACGCCGCTTTTCTTGTTAAAATCGCCATTATCCGCGGTCAAATTAATCGTATCATCCTGGGCATAATTATTACCTACTACCTTCTTTAATTTAACCACCTCACTAAAGATATCCGCCGATTGGCCGGCCAGGT
>CAYHRM010000046.1:0-9183 GCA_964359035.1 uncultured Planctomycetales bacterium | reverse complement strand
AGATTATTGCCGTAACCGGTTCAAACGGAAAAACTACGGTTACTACTTTAATCGGTAATCTTTTGATGGCGGCTCAGAAGAAAGTTTTTGTTTGCGGTAATATTGGGAATCCATTTTGTGCCCAGGTGGAGAAGATGAGCCAGAGTGATTTTGTGGTTTTAGAAGTAAGTTCATTTCAGCTTGAAACGATCAAAGATTTTAAACCTAAGATTGCGATTATTTTGAATCTGACCCCGAATCATTTGGATCGTTATAATAATCTACAGGAATATTTAGATGCGAAAAAGCGTATTTTTATGAATCAGGATTGTAACGATTTTCTGGTTTTAAATGCTACTGACTCTGTTTTGAGTGCTGTTGTCTCAACTGCTAAGTCAAAAGTTATTTTTTTCTCTAAGGAAGGGGAATTTAATCCTAATCAAAGCGCGGTGATTGCGGTGGGTAGAATTTTGGGCATGGATTTACCACAGATGCAAAAAGTTTTTCAGGAGTTTAAGGGGATTCAACACCGTTTGGAAGAGGTTGCAGAAATAAATGGGGTAAGATTTATTAATAATTCTAAAGCAACTACTGCGGATTCGACTATTTGGGCACTTGGTAATATTGCCTCACCGATTGTTCTTATTGCTGGAGGCCGGCATAAAGGGATAGATTACCGGGTAATCCTGGAAGTGGCTAAAGGTAAGGTTAAGCAGGCGTTTTTGATCGGAGAGGCTAAGGATATAATTGCCTCTGATCTTAAGGATGGAGGTTTTCCCATTGATAAGGTGAATACATTAAAGGAAGCGGTAACTAAGGCTTATGCTCAGGCCAAGCCGGGATACGCGGTGCTGTTGTCTCCGATGTGTTCAAGTTATGATATGTTTACGGATTATGAGGAACGGGGCAGGGTCTTTAAAAAAATTGTTTTGGATTTAGTTCAAGAGGCTAAGCTGCATGGTTAGAAAAACACGTATTAATTTGCTTACGATATCGGTTATATTGGTTTGTATTGGTATCGTCATGATCTATAGCTCTTCTAGTATTTATGCTTGGGAGAGATATGGTGATAGTTTTTATTTTTTAAAGCGGCATCTATCTTTTTTATTTGTCGGTGTAGTGCTAGCGTTTTTGGCGATGGTGGTTGATTATCGCCTTTTTAGGAAATATGCTCATTGGTTGATTTGGATTGCTTTAATTTTACTAGTTTTAGTGCTTATTCCTGGAGTGGGTAGAGAAGTCTCTGGAGCTCGGCGCTGGTTTCGGTTTAAATTTATTAGTTTTCAGCCCTCGGAGTTTGCTAACCTGGCACTTATTGTTTATATTGCTGATTTTATCACGCGCAAAGAAGATAAGATTAAAATATTGACGACCGGTTTTATTCCCGCGATGAGTATGTTGGCCGTAGTGGTTTTACTTATACTTTTACAGCCGGATTTAGGTACGATTATTGCTTTAAGCAGCGTAGTTTTAATAATGCTTTTTGTCGGCGGGGTGAGAGGCAGATATATATTAAGTTTAATACTTTGCAGTTTACCGGTGCTTTATTTTTTAGTTTTTAGTGTGCCTTATCGCCGGGCAAGAATTTTAGCTTTTATAAACCCCTGGCTTGATCCTAAGGGTACGGGTTTTCAGATTATTCAATCACAGATTGCTATTGGCTCAGGAGGGCTATTCGGAAGAGGCCTTGGGCATTCTCAGCAAAAACTTTTTTATCTTCCGGCGGCGCATACTGATTTTATTTTTTCAATTATTGGAGAAGAATTAGGCTTGCTTGGTACTTTGGGTGTAATTGCATTGTTTATGATTTTTATTCAACAGGGCCTTAAGATTATTAAGAATGCCCAGGATAGATTTGGATATTTTCTTGCTCTGGGGTTAATTTTAATGATCTCGCTTAAGGCGATTATTAATATTGGGGTTTCTTGTGGAGTTTTCCCCACTAAGGGGTTGCCGCTGCCCTTTATTAGCTATGGCGGTTCATCATTAATTTTTGATATGGTTAGTCTGGGTATTTTGATTAATATTGCCCGTTGCGGAGAGTATCCTTAAGATGCGTGTTTTGATCGTTACCGGTTCTAGCGGTGGACATATTTTTCCGGCGATTGCTCTTTTAGATTCATTGAAGAGTTCTGGTCAAGAGGTGCTTTTGGTCTTACCGCAAAAAAGTTGCCAGGATAAGATTCCTATTGCGTTAGAACAAATAAAATATATACATACGGCTAATTTAAGTTTGAATTTAAACAGTAAGAATATACGGGGTTTTTATTTTTTTTTATGGGGAGTTTGGGAGTCTTTCCGGATCATTATTAGTTTTAAACCGGATTTGGTCATAGGATTTGGCAGCTTAAATACTGTGGCTTTGATCTTTTGGGCTTGGTTATTTAGAATAAAAACGATGATTCATGAACAGAATGTTACCTGTGGTAGGGCGAATAGATTATTGGCTAAGCTGGTTGATAAAGTAGCGGTTTCTTTTAGTCAGACTCGCAATGGCTTAAATATTGTGGATGAAAAAATTGTTTTAACTGGAAACCCTTTGCGTAAGGATTTGGTTCGGTTGGATAGAAAAGAGGCATTGGATTTTTTTAAATTTGATGAAGGAAAATTTACTATTTTAATTATGGGCGGCAGCCAGGGTTCGCGTAGATTAAATACTATTTGTTTTGAGGCATTATCTACCCATCAAAAGAAAAATGATTTACAAGTGATTCATATCTGCGGAACAGGGGATTTTACCGGGCTCTTAGCCAGCTATGCCGCTTCGGCTTTGACCTATAAACTTTTTGATTTTTTTCTTCAAATGCAATATGTTTATAGCGTGGCTGATTTGGTAATTTGCCGGGCTGGGGCGACAACGATTGCGGAGTTGCAAAAATTTAGTATTCCGGCTATATTGGTTCCCTATCCTTTTGCTTACGCGCACCAGCTGGCTAATGCCCAAGTTTTAGAGAAGGTGGGTGCAGCAGAAGTAGTACTGGATGCTGATCTAAATGTAGATAAATTAAAAGAAAGATTACAAGTATACTTTTGTAATAATGAGAAACTTAAAGCAATGCAAAAGGCTTATCAAGAGTTAACAATTATTTCAAATACCGCAGAAAAGCTGGCCAGTGAGGTATTGAGCCTTCGATAAATAATGCTTAAATTAAAATTATTAATTTTATTTATGTTTGTGCCGGTAATTCTTTTTGCGCAAAATCAAACTTGGCGCGTTTTTAAAAGCACGCATTTTTTAGTTTTTTATCATGGGGCTTCCGTGGATCTGCTTGATCGATTAACTCAAAAAGCAGAGGGTTATTATAATGAAATTACTGATGAATTTGGATTTAATCGTTTGAATTTCTGGACTTGGGATAACCGGGCAAAGATTTATCTTTTTGATACGCTGGAAGAATACAGAAAAGCAAATAGTGATTTAGATTGGTCAGTGGGAGCAGTAATCGTAAAAAATAAGTCTATTCAAAGCTATACGACTGCTCCGGGGTTTTTAGATAATGTCCTTGCGCATGAGTTGGCGCATATTATTTTTAGAGAGATGGTTGGCTTTAATAATCCCGCTGTTCCACTTTGGCTTGAAGAGGGGGTGGCTACTTTTCAGGAAAGACGGCCTGAAAATCAGTTAGTGAGGCAGTATTTGGCAGGGAAAATCCAGACAAATACTTTTATTGGTTTAAGCCAATTAAATAATTTTGACCTAATGCACGTAAAAGATAGGCAATTAATTGAGTTGTTTTATCGAGAATCTTATAGTTTGTTGGATTATTTAATTAAAGAGTTTGGTAAGGATAAATTTGTACTTTTTTGTCAATATCTGCGAGATTATCGGGATTTAGCTAGGGCGCTTAGGCTTACCTATTCTTTTGATAGTTTACAAGAGTTTGAAAATTCCTGGAAGGCGCATATTTTATAATGAAAAATTATTATCACTTTATTGGCATTGGTGGAATCGGAATGAGCGGGATAGCGCAGTTATTAATTAAAAGTGGTTTTATGGTTAGCGGTTCGGATTTAAAAGAGAGCCGGATCACTTATGAACTTAAGCGTTTGGGAGCCAAGATATTTATTGGGCATAACGCGAGTAATATTACTCAACAGGATGTGGTAGTTTATTCTTCCGCGATAAAAGAGGACAATTTAGAGATCTGCCAGGCTAAGATTTTAGGCATACCTTTGATGCAAAGGGCGCAAGCTTTAGCTAGTTTAATGCAGGCTAAAACAGCCATAACGGTTGCTGGTAGCCATGGCAAGACCACGACGACTTCTTTAATTTCATGTATGTTGATGCAGGCCGGGCTTTGTCCTAGTGTAGTTATCGGGGGGATTTTGAATAATATTCAAACTAATGCCTGCTTAGGGAGTGGCCAGTTTTTTGTCGCCGAAGCTGATGAATCTGATGGTTCATTTTTAAATTATAATCCGCAGTATTCCATTATTACTAACATTGATCATGAGCATTTGGATTATTATCATAATTTTAGTAATGAATTAAATGCTTTTGAGCTTTTTATTAAGCGTACCCAGCCCGGAGGTTGTGTTTTTGCCTGTTTTGACGATTTGCATCTTTTAAATATAATGCGTGATTATAAAGGTAAGCATGTATTTTTTGGTTTAGATAGCGCTGCGGATATTTATGCTAAGAACATTATATTTAACGGATTGCTTTCAGATTTCGATTGTTATTTTAAAAATAAATTTATTTCGCGTTTTCATTTGGCATTGGGAGGAAGGCATAATATTTCAAATGCCTTGGCGGTAATTAGCCTAGGTTTAGAGTTAGGCGTTGATTTAAAACATATGCTGAGTAGTTTAAGCCAGTATAAAGGAGCCGGCCGTAGATTAGAAATAAAATTTCAGAGCGATAAATATTTAGTCATTGATGATTACGCGCATCATCCTTCTGAAATTAAAGCCACTTTGGCCGCCGTAGCTAATTTGAAAGTTAAGCGAAAAATTGCGGTGTTTCAGCCGCATCGATATACGCGCACGCAACTACTTTTAAATGATTTTGCTAAATCTTTTACGCAAATTGATTATTTAATTATAACCGATATTTATGCGGCTAGTGAGCAGCCGATAGAAGGGGTAAATGCCCAGGGGTTGTTAAAAAAGATTAAGGAAATTGATCCAGCTAAAACAGTTTTGTATTTACCTAAAGAAGATATTCTTGTTCATCTTTTGGGTATGATTAGAAAAGGTGATTTGGTGATTACCTTAGGGGCAGGGGATATTGTGAGGATAGCTGATGCGTTGGCCCAGGAACTTAAATAAAGCAATAAAAACTAAAATTAGTTTGGCTGGTTTTACGAGTTTTAAAATCGGAGGCCGGGCAAAATATTTTTTTGAACCAAAAAATATTAAAGAATTACAGGAAGTATTAGTTTCTGCTAAGCAAGGTGGCGTGCGGGTTTTTATTTTGGGAGCGGGGAGCAACATTTTAATTAGCCAGGCAGGTTTAAATGGATTGGTGGTTAAATTAAGTAGTAAGGATTTTAGGAAATGCCATCTTCAAGGTAGCAGTGTAGTGGTCGGGGGTGGTTTAAAATTAAATGAATTAATTACGTTTTCAAAACAAGTTAATTTAAGTGGTTTGGAGTTTTTGGTGGGTATTCCCGGGACATTGGGCGGTTCGTTGTTGGGCAATGCTGGTGCCTGGGGAAAATCGTTAGGAGAATTGGTAGAACAAGTAGGTGTTTTAGATTATAATGGTAAACTAAAGCTGTTGGCAGGTAAACAGCTGAAGTTTGTTTATCGAAAATCTAATTTAAATAAATATATTATTATCTGGGCTAGGCTTAAGCTGCATGTTGCACAAAAAAAGATGATTGCAAATAAGATAAATGAATTTATCTTGCGGCGTAAGCAAGTTCAGGGTAATAATTTGCCCAATGCGGGATGTATTTTTAAGAATCCCGTTGGTGGCTCTGCTGGCCGATTGATTGATCTCTCTGGATTAAAAGGGCTTGCCCGAGGAGGTGCTGTTATCTCTAGGCTGCATGCAAATTTTATTTTAAATACCGGGAAGGCAACTAGCGGCGATGTTTTATCGCTCATGGATTTGATACAAAAGAAAGTAAAGGAAAAATTTAAAATTAATTTGGAGCTTGAGATAAAATTATGGAAATAAATAATTTTGGCAGAGTAGGAGTTTTAATGGGCGGGCCTTCTTCAGAAAGGGAGATCTCTTTAAAAAGTGGCCAAGCTGTTTTTTCTGCACTTAAGCAGGCAGGCGTGGATACAGTGGCAATTGATATAACTACGGATAATCAACCGGAAAATATAAATTTACTAAAAAAGTATAATTTAGATTGTGCTTTTATTGCTTTGCATGGCCGCTTTGGTGAAGATGGTACAATCCAAAGTATCTTGGAGAAAATGAAACTTCCTTTTACTGGTTCTGGGGTACAGGCTAGCCGCTTAGCGATGGATAAAATTGGCTCGCTTGAGATATTTAGAAAACAAGGCCTTTGCACCCCTGGGTCGCAGTTTTTAGAGATTTCTGCTTATAAGAAAAGTAATAAATTCAAAAATGAGTTGGGGTTTCCTTTAGTAGTGAAGCCGGCAAATCATGGCTCAAGTATTGGGCTTTCAATTGTGGATTCTGAAAAAGAAATATCTGTTGCTATTGAACTTGCTTTTCAGTTTGATCTGCGTATAATTATTGAGCAGTATATTAAAGGCAGAGAACTTACGGTGGGTGTACTGGATAAAAAAGCATTGCCGGTGATTGAGATTATCCCTAAGCATAAATTTTTTGATTTTCAGGCAAAATATCAGGCGGGGCTTACGGAGTATATTATTCCTGCGCACTTAGATGATGAGCTTGGTCAAATTGTACAAATAGCAGCGCTTAAAGCGCATAAAGCTTTAGGTTGCTTTGGTTGTTCGCGTACAGATATTATATTGAGCCAGGATAATATCCCTTATCTTTTAGAAGTGAATACTATCCCTGGGATGACCGCAACTAGCCTCTTACCTAAAGCGGCGAAAATTGTGGGTATCGATTTTAGCCAGCTTTGTTTTAGATTATTGGAATTAGCATATGAGAAAACAAAAATTTAATTTCCCTTTAAAAATTATTATTATTCTGGCGATAATTTTACTTGCCATATCTTTTGTTATGGGATATATTTGGAAAGTATTATCCACTGCAGATTTTTTTTCCGTTAAACAGGTTATCGTTAGAAATTCTGATAATCAATTTGAATATTTAAAAGGTAGGAATATATTCAATTTGAATTTAGGTTATGAAGCCAGGATGGCGTATTTAAAATGCCCGGATTGTCGTAAAGTTAGGTTTGCCAGAATCTTGCCTAATTGTATAGTGGTGGATTTTTTAAAACGTAAACCGGTTGCCCTGGTTAAATTCTATAAGAATTTTGCCATTGATGAGCAGGGGGTGTTATTTTATCCTGGCCTTGCGACTGAGGAATTAGAGTTACCGGTAATTTATGGTTTAGAAACCAAGATCTTTGCTCCTAAGCCGGGAATAATTTATAAGCGCTTAGAGCTTAGTTTGGCTTTGAGTATTATTAATGAGTTTAAGGTGAACAAAGCTTTTGCTGGATTTACTTTAAAAAGGATTGATGTGGCGAGCTTGGGCAGCGCTGGGTTCTTTATGCTTTTACCCAGGCAAATTGCTAATTATTCCTTGCCTGTTCCTCAGGCAGAATGGCTAGGTTTTGAAGTACGTATCGGAGTAAATAATATTAAACAAAAGATGATGATTTTAGGCGGCCTGGTGACTCAGGAGCGTAAAGAATGGGGCAATATTAAGTATATTGACCTTAGGTTTAAGGAACCGTTAATCAAATTGAACAATGTTAAATAATAGTTATATCTGCGCCATAGACATCGGTTCGAATAAAATATCTGCAACTCTAGCTTTGATTAGAAAAAATAAAATAAGTAATATTTTTTTTGATAGTTATGTATCGCGCGGAGTTAAAGAAGGGGTGATTGTGGATGCCACTGAGCTGGTCATCTGTCTGACTAAAATTCTTAAGAGCCTAAAAACTAAATCTGGCCTAAAAATAAAGTTTATTCATACTAATTTTTCCGGTAAAGACATCTCAACTAAGCATAGCCATGCGATTATTCCTCTGGCTGAGCGTGGTAATAAGGTGATTACTTCTACGGATATTGCCCTGGCTAATGAGCAGGCGCGTATTCTTGGCTCTAGTTTAGATGATGAAATAATTCATGTTATTCCTTCGAGTTATTCTATTGATTCCAAAAGTAATGTGATTAATCCGATTGGTTTATATAGCCATAGATTAGAGGTAGATTTATATTTAATCTGTGCCCGGTTAGCATCTTTACAGAGCTTAAGCCGGGTGATTAGCCAGGCTGGATATGAGGTGAGAGGGCTTTCTTTCTCGGGACTGGTTACCAGCGCGGTGGTATTTGGCATAGAAGAAAAACGAGGGCTCAGCGTATTTTGCGATGTGGGAAGCGATGTAACAGAAATATTGATTTTTAATAATGGCCTTTTGCAGAGTATTCAAATTTTGCCTTTAGGCGGCAACAGCATGACACAGCAACTTTCCGAGGGTTTAAAAATTAATTTTGAGTTAGCAGAGGATATTAAGCGTTCTTATGGGATCATTGGCGATATTAATAATATACAGGAAGATAAAGAAATTTTAGTTAAGAAAGATGAATTTTATAAGCCGATAAAACAGCGCGATGTGGCATCCATGGTGACTAATTCTAGCCGTTTAATTTGTACGCAGATTAAGGAAGCGGTGGAACCAAAGGTGGTGCTCCATGAGATTGACCATTTTATTATGGTTGGCAAGACTTTGTTGACTGACGGATTTATTGAAATGATGGAAAGTGTGATCGGTATGCCGGTGGCGATTGGGCGGATTAATAATCCGCAGATTACATCTTTAGCCAAAGAGAATAGCGATTTATCCGGACAGAAGTATTTGACTTATCTCACCTGTTTGGGGATGATTTGCGAGGATCTTGAAAATAAAACTGTGGGAAATTTAGCTTTAGTTAAGCCTGCCAAAAACCTATTCTTTAAAACTATAAATCGTTTTAAAGAAGTCTATCAGGAATATTTCTAATCCTTTTTCAATATCATTCTTTATACAGATCCTCATCATAAAGTTTACGCGGATTCTTTCTTATGCGTTTGTCTTGGCTTAGTTCTTCGCGGGAACGTGCAATTTTTCCCAGCGTGAAAAATTGCAC
>CAYHRM010000045.1:4255-9219 GCA_964359035.1 uncultured Planctomycetales bacterium | reverse complement strand
TACTCAAAACTTGATCCAGATCCACAAAATTAGCTTGCACGAATTCGGTGTTCCCCTGAAACGGCTTTAACCTTTCTCGGCAAATTGCTAAAGAATTTTCATCACGATCAATTCCAATTAATCTTCCACCCGGAGTAATTCTTTTTAAGATTTCCACTGCATGCCCAGCTGTTCCTAAAGTAGCATCAATGATTGTTTGGCCTGGCGACAATTTTAGAAAATCTAATACTTCCTGCAACATCACCGGAACATGCAAAGCATCTATTAACATTTATACATCCATTAATTTTTCGGCAATTTCTTCAAAAGACTGACGACTATTAGCGTAAAAATCAAACCATAAATTTTTTGCCCAAATCTCGATACGATTAGAAACACCAACGATCATTACATCTTTTTTAATATCCGCAAAATCTTTTAAATATTGCGGAAGAAGAATCCTGCCCTGCTTATCAAAGTTAACATCCACTGCACCGCTAAAAAGTAATCGATTAAAAGTACGCGATTGCTGTTTAGTAAAAGACATGGTTTTAAATTTATTTTCCTGAGAACGCCACTCCTCTTCAGAAAACATAAAAAGGCATTTATCTAGACCTCGGGTAACAAAAAACTTTTCTACGAATTGATTCTTAGCCACTTCGCGAAATTTAGCGGGCAAGATCAAACGCCCCTTACGATCTATAGAATGCTCAAACTCACCGTAGAACATTTTCCTGTCCTTCCACTTTACTCCACTTTAGTACACTTATGTACAGAGTATAGATAAAATCCTCCCACTTGTCAAGAAAAAAATTCCCTAAATGCTACAAATACAATCCTTTGTGGAGAAAACGAACAAAATCCCTAGCGCTAGTGGTATTTTACGGCGAGATTATAGAATTTTACGACAGGAATGAATATCTTTTTGAATTTGCTTAGATAAATCTCTTAAACTAGCAAATTTATGATCTAAACGAAGTAATTTTATAAACTGTATCTCAAGCACCAAACCATAAATATTTTTATGAAAATTAAATATATGTACTTCTATGCGCATAGTCCTATTTTTAAGATTAATGGTAGGCCTTTTTCCAATATAACAGATTCCTTTATACTTTTTCTTAGAAAATATAATTTGCACCGCATAAATACCTACCGGAGGAATAACTTCATGGTGCGCCATAATATTGGCTGTAGGAAACCCTATTAACCTACCCAATCGGCTACCCTTAATTACCGTTCCTAAAACACTTACCCGGCGGCCAAGTAGTGCTTCGGCTTTTTTAATTTTAGAATCTTTAATTAATTTACGTATCGCTGTGCTACTAATTGTTAAGGCATTAGATTTTACAACATCAAAAATCTTAACTTTGAATTTATTTTTCTTTCCCTCTTTAACGAGCAATCGATAATCACCGCCAGCTTGGTAGCCAAAACGAAAATTCTTTCCCACATAAACAAAACTCGCCCTAATTTTTTCAACCAATATTTTGACAATAAAATCTTGCGCACTTATTTTTGCAAAACTACGAGTAAAATTCACCACAATACATACATCTACCCCCAACTCAGCAATTAACCTTAAGCGATGTTCCAGAGAATACAGGCTCTTTTTTCCTTGTGGATGCGGGAAAAAAGTTAAAACCAAACTAGTACCCTTAATTTGATGAGCTTTTTTAACTACCGACTGTAAAATATTACGATGGCCAAGATGTAGGCCATCAAAAACTCCCAAAGCCACCACCGGATGATTTAGCTTTTTAATGCTTTTTACTCCATAAATAATTTTCATTGATTTCTATATACTATTTATAATTTATAAAATCTATTTTAAACTCTGACAAATTTTAGCAATAACTTTACGGCGTACAACTAGAAGTCTTCCTGAGATAGTACAACCGGCCGCAGTCTTATGCCCTCCCCCTCCAAAAAATGCAGCAATCTTATTGACATCAATTCTACCCTGGCTTCTTAAATTTACCCGAATCTGCGATTTTAAATCTAAATTATTCTTAAATAATACAACCACCTCAACTCCTTTAATTGCTCGGCCAAAACTTAAAACTTGATCCGCTAAATCAACACCGGGTTTTTTACTTCTAGAGGGCTCTAAATCAATTACAAAGGTAGCGATCCTACCCCGGCCAAAAAATTGAATCTTGGATAAAAATTTAAGCAATAATTTTACCTCTAGCACTGAAATATTTTCATAAGTATAACGATAGACCTGCGCCACGTTAACCTTAAATTTCAAAAGCTCAGAGGCAACCTTAAACGTAGAGCTAGAAGTATTAGAATAACGAAAGGACCCTGTGTCCGTCATAATACCCGTATATAAAACCAAAGCGGTATCCTTATCCAAAGGTAGATGCAATTGTTTATATAACTTATAAATCATCTCCGAACAAGATGAGGCTTGCGCATCAACCCAATTTACATCGCCAAAAATTTGATTACTAATATGATGGTCAATATTTAATATCGGCTGATGATTGGTTTTTAGTTTATAGACTCTACCAGTACGTTTTAAATCTGCACAATCTAAAACCACTAAACAATCAAATTTAATATCCTTGCATTCCTTGCCTAAACGACAAATAGCCTTAGCCCCAGGGAGGAAATCATAACCATAAGGCAATTCATCATCACTGATCATCGTTGCCTGTTTACCTAGTTTTTTAACAAGATTATAAAACCCCAGCTGGGACCCCAAAGCATCACCTTCCGGGCTAGTATGCGCAGTAATTAAAAAATTGTTATATTTCTTTATACTTCTACAGATTTCATTTAGGCTCATCCGTCTCCTTTATTTTATTTAATACCTCCTGAATCTTAACGCTATACTCAGTAGAATGATCCTCCTGAAACATCAGTTCAGTGGCAAAACGCATGTTAATCCTCTTAGCCACTAAACTACGAATATAACCTAAAGCAGAATCTAAGGCGATTTTAGTTTTTTTACAAGCATCCTCTTTACCTAAAACGCTATAAAAAATTTTTGCGTTTCTTAAATCTCCGGACAACTCTACGCGCGTAATCGTCACAAAACCTATACGCGGATCTTTAAGCTCATCATGAATAATAAGACTAACTTCTTTTTTTATTGCCTCTTCAACACGTTGTTGCCTAGACATCGTTATACGCTCCGTTTCTTTAAATTCTTTGCACTAATTTTTTGATTAAAGCCAGCTCTGTCTGTCGATTCCTAACTTGGCCGTTAAGTTTAGCCGCTAATACTTTAGCAAATATTTTTTGATACTCCGGGCCCGGCAAAACCCCCAAACCCCCTAAGTCATCACCTGAGACGCAAAGGCGCATACCATTATAAATTTCAAAAAAATCAGCCAAATGCTGTTTAAAATTTTTATTTTGTGAAGTAGCCCTAAGTAAAATAATCGTTTCATAACTCAAAGGCTCAAGTAATGAAAAAATTTTCTCCGGCGCTACTTGATTTTTACTCAAAGAAAAAATCAGCTTACCCCGACACTGATAATAGCTCATAACCCGCAACTGATCAGCCTTACACAATCCGAACCGATCAACAGCCACTTTAATTTGCCTATCATCAAGTGGCTCCAGAAGTGCCATAAAATAAACCAGCCAGATATCCAGCTGTCTGCGCGCAGGAAAATTTTTAACAAACCAAGCCATCTCTTTGGCGATAGATTTGAATAAAACTTGCGTTAATTTGCCAATTTTAAATTTACTGCCAATAAAAGACAATCCCCCTAAGCCATCAAGCCGCTTGATGAGCTTAAGCGGTTGTTGCTCTTTAAGCATTAATATTAACTCATCGCGCATTCGATGAGGATTTACTTTATTTAACAAACCATTACTTATAGCCTCCTTCAACAACGCCAGTGTCTTAGGCTCAATCTTAAAATTTAAACGCTGGCTAAAACGTAGTGCCCTTAATATTCGCGTCGGATCATCCTGAAAACTTAAATTATGTAAAATACGAATTCTACCTAAAGCCAAATCAGCTTGAGCGCCGAAAGGATCAATTATTACTTGCTCCTTAGCTACAGCAATCCTAACCGCCATGGCATTGATCGTAAAATCCCGGCGCTTAAGATCCTCCTTTAATGATCCTGACCTTACCACCGGAAGCGCTGCAGAATAAGGATATTCTTCCTGACGTGTAGTGGCAATATCTACTTTTAACTTATTACTTAAAATTAAAGTAGCTGTACCAAACCGAGGATGAGTTTTTAAAGTTGATTTTAATTTTTGCCCCAAATGCTGAGCAAAAATAATACCATTTCCTTCAATCGCAATATCTAAATCCAGATTCTTAATCTGTAAAATTAAATCACGTAAGCATCCACCAACCAGATATGCCGGCATCAGGGTTTCTTGGGAAACCTTAGCGACCTGATGAACAACCTCTCTTAATTCTGTGGGTAATTTTTTAAAATATTTACTCATCTTCTCAACTACACTTTCTACCTACTCCCTAAGGACGTGGATGAAACATCTTATGAACCGTTTTAAGCCGTTCTTTATCGATATGCGTATAAATCTGAGTAGTGGAAATATTAGAATGCCCCAACATCTCCTGCACTGAACGCAAATCTGCGCCTCTCTCCAATAAATGCGTAGCAAATGAATGCCTGAGCGTATGCACCTTTATCGATTTTTTAATTTTAGCCTCTTTGGCATACCGTTTAATTAATTTCCAAACAGATTGACGAGATAATTTAGTTCCAGAACGACTGATAAAAAGAAATTCTGAAGTTTTTTGCTTTAGAAAATGCAATCGGCTAGACTCTAAATAACGATTAATACCATGAATTGCTTTCTTACCCAAAGGAATAATGCGCTCTTTATTGCCTTTTCCAATACAACGCAAGAATCCAATATCTAAATTAGCATTATTAGTTTTAAGATTACTCAATTCCGATACCCGCATTCCTGTAGCATAAAGAGTTTCCAAAATTGCTTTATCCCTGACCCCCTGTTGGTCACGCACATCGGGTTGGCTA
>CAYHRM010000045.1:0-4245 GCA_964359035.1 uncultured Planctomycetales bacterium | reverse complement strand
GTTGGCTAATTAATGCCTCCACTTCATTTAAAGAAAGGGTATCCGGAATCTTCTTCCACAGTTTCGGGGAATCAATCAAAGTCGTCGGATCGCTTTTTAAAACTCTTTCTCTGGCTAAAAAACGATGAAACATGCGAATGGCAGCCAGGCGGCGTGAAATACTCGTAGGCGATATCCCTTCAGCTTTTTGAGAAAGCATAAATTCCACAATATCATTTTTAGTCACCTTAGAAAGCACCGGAATTTGACGCTGTTGAATAAAATCCAGATAAAGATTCAAATCCGCTCGATACGCAACAATGGTATTCTTAGCCAAAGCGCGTTCAACCGAAAGATAATCTAAAAATGAATCGATGAGTTCTTTCATTATAATCCAAATAAATGGTTGCCTTTTTCTTTTCCAATGGTCGTGGCTGCTCCATGCCCCGGATAGACCCTAGTCTCAGCGGGCAAGACAAATAATCTTTCCCTAATTGCCTTTTCCAACTGCTGCTGACTACTGCCCGGTAAATCAGTTCGCCCTACACCCTGGTAAAATAAAGTATCACCGGTAAAAATAATATCCGTTTGCGGCTTTTTCATCAAAAGGCCAACCCCACCTGGAGTATGCCCAGGCAAATGTATTACTTCTAATTCCAAGCCATCTAATTTAATAATTTCTTTATCTATCAAAGTTTTAATCTCAGAATTAACCTGATAGGCCGACGAAAAATTAGCGGAAAGATTTTTTCTCGCATCCATGAGCATTGGTAGATCATTTTTATGCACATAAACTAAAACACCAAATTTATCATCACTACCAATATGATCATAATGCCCATGCGTATTAATCACCATCGCCGGCTTTAATTTATGTTTATCTAAAACCGCTTTAATCTTAAGCTCCTGGTCACCCGGATCAATAATTATCGCCTGCCCACCGCTAGCACAAGCAAGAATATAACAATTGACCTGCATCGGGCCGACATTAACTGTTTCTAAGATCATTTTAAATAATTCCTTATCTTAGGATAAATAAAACCCTTATGAATACTAGACCTAATGCGTTCAGCCATGCACAGATTCCGGTTGTTATTAGCCCCATAAATATCACTTTTTATATCAACCAACAAATCATTTAATTTAGTAATCTCCAGATCAAAATTCTTCTGGGCATCGGTGACCAACATCATTTTCATGCTCAGCAGATTCTTCAATGCTTCGCCAGCACAATCTACTTTTTTCTTCAAGCTTAAATTTTGCGTCAAGGCATTAATTAACTCATCCTGCCAAGAACCCCAATAAAGATAATACTGCCGGTAAATCTGCTCCTTGGTCATGTCCGGGCCCTTATACTCTTGCGGGGTAAGCACCATCTCTACGGTGGCATCTGACTTTTTAGACTTACGAGTAAATTTACGGGTAAAAGCTTCACAACCAATCAAATTCACCAATAAAAAACAAATAAATAAAAAGAAAAAAAACTTATTTAACTTCATTTAATCATCTCCTCCCACTAGGCGGCACCGGCGCAATTAAAATAAGCGCCAGGTGTCAACCATAATATTAATTTAAATTAAAATCCACCCCAACTATTCTGAAACAATTAAGCGGGAAAATTCTTTTTCATTGATAATTTTTAATCCTAATTTCATTGCTTTATCAAGCTTTGAACCTGCATTCTCCCCCGCGACCAAAAAATCGGTTTTGCTGCTTACCGTGCTAGTTGCTGCTCCATCAGCCTGGCGCACCAACTCTTCAGCTTGCCAACGTGAAAACCCTTTTAATTCTCCGGTAAAAACTACAGTTTTACCGGTTAATTTATTTTTTTTAGCCTTAAACATCTCCTGGCTCATATTAACGGAAAAACTTTTCAATTCCTGAATCAATCTCTTCGTATGATTCAAACTAAAATAATTTATGCTCGACTCTGCCATCACAGTGCCAATCTCCGAAATCTTATCTAGATCTTCAAATTTGGCCTGCATCAGTTTATCCATCTGGCCGAACTCCTGAGCCAAAGTATAAGCTGCTTTTTGCCCTAAATGACGTATACCTAAAGCAAAAATTAAACGCGCCAAAGGCTGAGCTTTACTCTTAGCAATCGCATTTAATAAATTTAAAGCTTTTTTCTCTTTAAATAATTCCAGCCCTAACAAATCTAGTTTTTTTAATTTATAAATATCCGCCAGGCTATTAATTAATTTTAAATTTACCAACTGATTAATTACCGCCTCGCCAAGCCCCTCGATATCCATCGCATCACGACTGGCAAAATGCAATAGCGCCCTTTGAAGTTGGGCAGGACAGTCGGAATTGATACAGCGATAAGCTACATCCTGAATTTTTTCTTTAACAATTTTTTCCTGGCAACAAGGGCATTTTAAGGGAATATTATAGGGCCTTTTACCTCTTTGCTCTACTACTTTTACTATTTTAGGAATCACATCTCCTGCCCGCTCAATCAGGACACGATCCCCTTCCCGTAAACCCAATCTTTCTATTTCATCAAAATTATGCAAAGTAGCATTACTAATTATCACTCCTGAACACTCCACCGGACGCAATGAAGCGGTGGGAGTGATTACTCCCGTGCGGCCAACATTAACATTAATGGCAAGCACCTCAGTCGTCGCTTGGCGAGCAGCAAATTTATAGGCGACTGCCCAGCGCGGAGCCTTAGCCGTAAAACCCAGGTCTTTCTGCTGTCTAAAACTATTCAATTTAACCACTATTCCATCAATCTCATAATTAAGCTGTTCGCGCTTATTTTGCCATTGATGACAATAATCGATTACTTCTGCAATGTTACCACAAAGCTTAGTGTGTATATTCACGCGCACACCCCAACTTTTTAGTTGAGCTAAAAAATCCCATTGACTCTGAATCTTCCCTCCCTGATCAGCACCGATTGAATGCGCAAAAAAATTAAGCCGCCTTTTAGCCGTCAGATGACTATCCAATAATTTTAAAGAACCACTGGTAGAATTTCGCGGATTAGCAAATAAATCTTCACCGCTCTCTAAGCGTTCCTGATTAACTTTTATAAAATCATTTTTATCCATATATACTTCGCCACGAATTTCAATTAAACCCGCTAGCGATTTATCCATCAACACCAAAGGAATAGCACGAATCGTTTTTATATTGGCAGTAACATCTTCTCCAATTAAGCCATCTCCACGAGTTGCCCCCATAACCAATTTACCATTAATGTAAGTTAAATTTGCACTAACTCCGTCAATTTTAAGCTCAACCACATACTCATAATTAGTATCTTTGCCTAAACCTTTTTGAACGCGTTGATCCCATAATTTTAACTCTTGAATAGAATAAGTATTATCTAAAGAAAACATACCTATGCTATGTTTTACCGTTTTAAAACCTTCACTTATTCCTGAACTTAAGCGTCGGGTAGGAGAATCATCAGTTTGATACTGCGGATAATTTTGCTCCAAAATTTTTAATTGTTTCATTAAATCATCATATTCTTTGTCGGAAACTAACGGCTGGCTTAAAACATAATAAAGATAGTCATGTTTACGTAGTTTTTCTTTTAACTTTTCAATTTTATTTTTAATCTGGACGGACATTTTGATTATTTCTAGATTAGATTGCAATTTGAAAATCACTAAACTCACCGCTTGCCGGGAGCCATTCTGTATTTGTATCTTTTATATAACGCGAGAACTGCTGGTTAATTTCCTGAAGAAAACTGTTTAGAATATCCTCACTGGCTTCAGCAATAATTTCAACCCGGCCATCATCTAAATTTTTCACCCAACCGCATACTTTTTGCTGCCGGGCAATATCCAGGACAGTATAACGAAACCCTACCCCCTGAACTCGGCCTGAATAAAAAAGTTGCAATCGTTTCTTCATAAATATATGTCGGGGCGACAGGACTTGAACCTGTGACCTCAGCGTCCCGAACGCTGCGCTCTACCAAGCTGAGCCACGCCCCGTTACATCCGGAAATGTTCAATAAGTATATCAGAAATTTCCAATATGCGCAATAATAGAAGTCTTCGCGCCTGTCTTGGCTTGTTTCTCGCGGGTACGCTTGTTGCGGCCCAGCGTGCCGCAACTTCGCTCGGGTCGGCTGGCGTCGCTCTACCCAGACATATCTTGCGGGCATCCGTGCCCGCTCCTGGCCTCCACGCCCCGCTCGAATCCAAGCCAAGCCATCCGCTTAATAGTATTAATATAATGCCTCTGGTAGTTTTCGAGCGAATGTCGATTTTAGCCAATGGAGCTTGAGTATTA
>CAYHRM010000044.1:6152-9666 GCA_964359035.1 uncultured Planctomycetales bacterium | reverse complement strand
GGGTATAATGAAAAGCAGGATAGAGCTGCTTTTAAGAACAAAGAGGTTGATTTAGAAATATCTCAAGCATTGTCTTTTCTTAAAAACTCCAAAAGGCCGATTTTGATTGCCGGACATGGTATTCGTATTGCTGGAGCGCAGAAGAAGCTTTTAAGCATTATTAGAAAGCTTAAAATTCCAGTGGTAACTACTTTTAATGGTTTTGACCTTGTATCTTCTGGTAATCCATATTTTATAGGCAGGATAGGCACTCTTGGCAACAGAGCAGGTAATTTAGCTCTTCAGAATTCTGACTTTATACTTTCTATTGGTTCTAGAAATAATATCAGGCAGGTTAGTTATAATTGGAAAACATTTGCTCGAGCGGCTAAGAAGGCCATCGTAGATATTGATTTAGCGGAATTAAGAAAGCCCACCTTGAAGCCGGATTTAGCGGTAAATTGCGATGCTGGGTATTTTATAGATAAGTTTTCTAAACATCTACCTAAATTACCTGATTATGGTTGGTGGTTGGCTTGGTGTAGGGAAAGAAAAGATAGATATCCAGTGGTATTACCGGAACATAAGAAATCTAAGCTAGTGAATCCGTATTATTTTATTCAGAAGCTTACTGAGCTTATTAAAGAAAACAATGTTCTGATTGCCGGTAATGCTTCGGCTTGCGTGGTTTTGTTTCAAGTGGGTATTGTAAAAGAAAATCAACGCGCTTTTTGGAATTCAGGTTGTGCTTCCATGGGTTATGATTTGCCGGCTTCGATTGGAGCTTGTTTTGCGAATAACAAAAAGAATACTATTTGCGTTACAGGTGACGGAAGTATTCAAATGAATATTCAAGAATTGCAAACTATTGTTTATAATAAATTACCCATAAAAATATTTCTTTTGAATAATAATGGTTATGTATCGATAAAGCAAACCCAAGAGAGTTTTTTTGGACTTCCGTATGTGGGATGCGACCCTGGATCTGGAGTCAGCTTTCCTTCTTTTACTAAAATTGCTAAAGCCTACGGTTTGAAGGTAGAAAATATCAAGAGGCATAAGGGGATGATTGATAAGATTAAAAATGTTCTTAAGTGCAGTGGCCCAGTTTTGTGTGAGGTAGTTCTTGAGCCGAAATATAAATTTCAACCGCGTGTTTCATCTAAGAAACTTACTGACGGCCGGATCATTTCCAAGCCGTTAGAAGATATGTTTCCCTTTTTGAGTAGGGATGAGTTTAGGTCAAATATGTTGATTCCATCTTTAAAAGAAGCTAGTTAATAAATAATTTTACTGGGAATGGAGTTATTATGAAAAAAAGAAATGCACTGATTACTGGAGCATCCAGGGGGATAGGGCTGGCGATTGCAGATTGCCTAAAAAAACAGGGAATTAATATATTAGCTCCTAGTAGAAGAGAATTAAATTTATTGTGTGAAGATTCTATTAATGATTATCTTGCTTCGCTAAAATGTCCGGTTGATATTTTAGTGAATAATGCCGGAATTAATGTTTTGGGTTCTATTAAGGATTTGACTGAACAGAGTATTGGTGAAACTATGCAAATTAATCTTTTAGCGCCCTTAAAAATGATTCGTAAAATTGCTCCACAGATGATCAGTAGAAAATACGGAAGAATTGTGAATATCGGTTCTATTTGGGGCCTTATTACTAAGCCGGGCAGAATAACATATACTTTGACTAAAGCTGGTTTAGGCGGGTTAACCAGATCAATGGCAGTTGAGCTTGCTGTTTATAATGTCCTGGTTAATTGCGTTGCCCCTGGTTATGTGAATACTGAAATGACCAAAGCCAATAATACTAAAAAAGAAATTCAGAGGATTAAAAATACTATACCACTGCAGCGTTTAGGTGAACCCTCTGAAGTAGCGGAGTTAGTTTCATTCCTTTGTTCTGATAAGAATACTTATATTACTGGCCAGACAATTGCTATTGATGGCGGATATTTATGCGTGTAATCAAAATTAAGTCTCGAATTCGTAATTATCGGGTTATTTTTGGTAAGTTTAATTCTTTTTTAGATGAAATCATTAAGAAAGAGAGGGAGCTAGCTTATTACATAATTGATAAGAAAGTATGGGATTTATATAAAGATAGTTATTTTAAGCGGCTGGATAGTTCCAGGGTAATATTGGTTAGGGCGGATGAGTTTAATAAATCGCTTAAAACAATTATGAGTTTATATGATGCATTAATTGAGCGAAGCGTTAAAAGAAATATTATTTTAGTTTCCATCGGTGGCGGTATAATTCAGGATGTGAGTGGATTTTTAGCGTCAACTATATACCGGGGAGTAAAATGGATATATGTTCCTACGACATTATTAGCCCATGCGGATAGCTGTATTGGCGGGAAAACTTCCCTTAATTATAAAGATTATAAGAACTTGATTGGCACGTTTTATCCACCGAATTATATTTTCGTTGACGTGGATTTTATTTATACTCAAAAAGATTTAGATTTTTATAGCGGGATTGGAGAAATAGTAAAGTTGCATATTATGGGGGGAATTAAATATTTAAAGGCTATATCAGAATATCTGCCCAGTGTTATTGGTAAACAAAAAAACTATCTATTTAAAGCGATATATAACTCACTGTTAATTAAGAAAGAATTTATTGAGGAAGATGAATTTGATGGCGCTAGAAGAAATTTACTTAATTATGGCCATTGTTTTGGACATGCATTAGAAACAGCTTCTAATTTTAGGATTCCCCATGGTCAGGCGATAGTTGTTGGCATGATGTTGGCAAATATTGTATCAAAAGAACGTGGTTTACTATCATCTAGGCTGGAGAATAAGTTTTTTAATGAATTATTATTACCGATACTTTTTGTTAAATCGAAACAATATCTTTTAAAAGAAGAGGGAATCATTATATTTATGAAAAAAGATAAGAAACGTATAGGTGCGAAACTACCTTTAATAATAATTAAAGATGGGCTTTGCGCGAGTAAAGTAACTGATTTAGATGAAAAGGAAGTAAAGTCTGCTTTGAGAGAATTAATATTTAGAATAAAATGAAAAATACTAAAATAATTAGAAAAGAAATATTTAAGAAAATAAAAGATTTTTATATTTCTCAGGGGATTAATAAAGAATTTGTGCCTGGGCAGACGTTTATTCCTTACGCGGGGAGAGTTTATAACGAGAAAGAGCTGGTTTCTTTAGTTGATGCTTGCCTTGATTTTTGGTTAACTATGGGTAGATATACTAAGGAGTTTGAAGAAAGGCTCCCGGCTTTTTTAAAAATAAAATATTGCTTATTAACAAATTCTGGTTCTTCGGCAAATCTCTTGGCAGTTTCCGCGTTAACTTCTCCTATGTTGAAAAGCCGGCAATTAAAGCCGGGCGATGAGGTGATTACTACTGCTTGCGGGTTTCCTACCACTCTTAATCCTATTTTACAAAATAATTTTGTACCGGTGTTTGTGGATGTGGAATTAGGAAATTATAATATCCAAGTTGAAAAAATAGAAAAAGCGATAACCAAAAGAACAAAAGCAATATTTA
>CAYHRM010000044.1:0-6052 GCA_964359035.1 uncultured Planctomycetales bacterium | reverse complement strand
GGTGATTTGCCTTATGGTTATGATCATAAATATGTTTATTCTCATATCGGATATAATCTTAAAGTTACGGATATGCAGGCAGCAATCGGTTGCGCTCAGTTGAGTAAATTGCCCAGGTTTATTGAAGCAAGAAAAAACAACTTTAAATTTCTGTATAAAGTTTTTGAAAAATATAGCGATTATTTTGTACTTCCCGAGAAAGAAAAACATTCTGATCCCAGCTGGTTTGGTTTTTCGATTCTAGTAAAAGAGAATGCGCCTTTTACTAGGAATGATATGGTTAATTATTTGGAGAAAAATAAAATTGCAACCCGGATGCTTTTTGGAGGGAATTTAACTAAACAGCCGGCATATAAGAATGTGAAATGTAGAATACCTGGTAATTTGAGAAATACAGATTTAGTTATGAACAACCTTCTCTGGATCGGAGTTTATCCGGGGCTTACAAAGCCGATGCTATCTTATATAAAAGAGATTATTGATAATTTCTTTTAAGGTAAACATATGAAACTGACTATTTTCATAGCATGTTTTAATGAAAAGCCGACTATTCTTAAAGTTATTGAGCAAGCTAAAGCTATAAACATTGATAAGGAGATAATTGTTATAGACAACTGTTCGACAGATGGCACAAAAGAGATATTAGAGGGATTAAAGGATGATAGAGGATTGAAGATCATTTTTCACTCTAAGAATATGGGAGCAGGGTATTCGGCAGGTGAGGGAATTAATCTTGCTGGAGGCGATTATTTTTATTCTCCGTGTGCGGATTTAGAGTATAAAATGGAAGATGTGTATAAGATGATGGAGAAGATGGAAGGTGAAAAATTAGATATTGTGTTTGGATCGAGGATTTTAGATAGAAAAGATGTTTCAAAGTTTAAGCTAGTTAAAGAAAGGCCTTATTGGTTGGGCACTATTATTGCGACATTTTTAGTGAATTTATTATATGGTAAGAATTTTACAGATATTATTGCCACAAAGTTAATTAAAACTGATATTTTAAAGAGGCTTGGTTGTAAAGCTAATAATCAAGCTTTTGAGTTTGAGCTAGTAAGCAACCTTTGTAAAAAGGGGTATAAAATAGGAGAAGTTTCTGTTTGGTATAAACCGCGCACACATAAAGAAGGCAAAACAATAAGAGCTTTTGATATGCTGCCTGCGATATTGGCAATTTTACGAGTAAAAATTTTTGGTTAGAAGATAAAAATTTAAATATTATAAATTTATGCGAAAAACTATTTGTTTAGTCCCCGGCGTTTTAAATGAAGCAGGGGCTTTGGATAAATTTCTTAAGTATCACTCTTGGGCTGATGAGATTATTATTCTTGATTCCGGAAGCACAGATGCAACTGAAGAGGTTTGCAACCGTTATGGCCGTAGAATTATAAAACGTCCTGTAGATGGGAATTATAATCAGCGCTCTGCTTTTGCTATTACTCAGACTAAAGCAGATTGGATTTTTTTTGCGGACCCAGATGAGTTTATTACCAAAGAACTGAAGCAAGAAATTGACAGAGTGTTGGATGGAGAGGATGATATTTATCAGGCATATGAAGTTCCAAGAGTAAACTTTTTTATGGATAAACGCCTGGAGCATGGTGGATGGAGTGGTTATGGTTTAAAATTTTTTAAACAAGAGGCAGTATCTTTTATCGGTGATTCGTATCATGAAAAGCCCATTATTAATGGGAAAATTGGCCGCTTAAAAGCAGAGGTGTTGCATTATCCCAATCCTAACATCTACTGGATTATACAGAAGTTTAATTACATTAGTGAATTTGATTCTAAGGAATATTATAATAAATTCGGTATATTGTCGGAAAGAAAGTTTAAGTGGTTACTCTTAACTAAGCCGCTTAAAAATTTTTGGAAAGGCTATATTAAGAAAAAAGGTTACAAAGACGGTTTATATGGTTTTATTTATGCGGCATTAATTTGGGCGTTTGATGTTATGCGTATTTGTAAATATGGTGAGAAGTATGTTATTAAGAATCCCAATTTGCTTGCGCCAGATAAACTTACGGATCCCTGGGCTTGCCGTAAGTAATTTAAATTAAAGGAAGGCATAGTATGCAAGATAGTTTCTTTATTAATAATCCAGTTTTTTTAAAATACAAGCGCCGCTTTGATTGGCGCTCGTTAAAGCGTAAGCCATTTATTAAGAAAGTTTTGCTTAATGAGCGGATTATTGAAATTCCTTTTGCGATTGATGCTCTAGCCGGAATGCCTAAGGCTAGCAGGGTTTTAGATTTAGGATGTATGGAAAGTGTTTTGCCGCTATTTCTTGCAGGTTTGGGTTTTCAGGTCACGGGTTTTGATTTTCGCCAGTATCCATACCAGGTGCCTAATTTTAAGTTTATTCAAGGGAGTATTCTGGATTTACCTTTTGAGAAAGGGGATTTTGACGCGGTAACTTGCGTATCGACTATTGAGCATATTGGTATTGGTTTTTATAGTGACCCCAAAGATAGCCTTTCTTCGGATGTTAAGGGAATGTTGGAGATTAAAAGAGTTTTAAAGCCCGGTGGATTATTGATTTTAACCGTTCCTTTTGGTAAAGCGTTTATCAACAATCAGCAGCGGATTTATGATCAACAGGGCTTAGACAAGCTGCTTGTTGGGTTTTCGGTAAACACAACTAAGTTTTTTAAGAATACTCAAGCTATTAAAGGGAATAATTATTGGGAACAGATTCCGTTGGGTCAAGCCGAGTCTTTACAATATACAAGTGGAACAGAATGCGTTTGCTGTTTAAGCGCTTTAAGAGGCAATTAAATTATATGAAAAAAAGATTTTTAGTTTTATTTCTGATTGTTTTATTTTCAGGAATTTTTTATTTCTTTTGGTTTGCGCCAAAATATGTTGTGCCTATTTTGATGTATCACAATATAGGCTATGAAAAGGGCGGGTTTTTTGTTACTCCTGAAAATTTCGCTAAGCAGATGATGTATATTAAAAAAAATGGTTATGAAGTTATAACCTTGGATGAATTAGTTAGAAGCATAAAAGATAAAAAAAATCTTAAGAGAAATAAAGTTGTTATTACTTTTGATGATGGGTATAAGGATAATTTCCAATATGCTTATCCGGTTTTAAAAAAACTTGAATTTCCTGCTACGATATTTCTGGTAACTGATTTTATAGGTAAAAAATTTACGGGTGAAGGCAAGGAATTTATGAATTGGGATGAAGTTATGGTTATGTCTAAAGACAAAATATCTTTTGGCGGGCATACTAAGGCTCATTTATATCTTGGGCTGATGAATGATGAAAAGGTTGCGCTTGATGAGATAACTGGATCAAAGAAAGCGATTGAAGAAAGAATTGATATGCCGGTGGATTATTTTTGTTATCCATCTGGAGGGTTTAATGAAAAGGTAAAAGAGTTGGTTGCGCAGGCAGGTTACAAAGGGGCTTGTACGACAAATCGCGGGTTTGCTAAATTAAACCGTGATGTTTATGAGCTTAAAAGGATTAAGGTAACTAATTCGGACGCGGCTAAACCGTTTAGTTTTTGGGTTAAGCTTTCTGGGTATTATAATATTTTGAGAAAAGAGAAGAATCCGGATTAAAATCATGGGGGACGGTTTTATTTTTCTATTTGATTAGATTAAGTAGGGGAGGTTTAAACCTCCCCTACTATTGAAAGCTAGTTTAGAAAAATAGAACCGTCTCTATCTAGCAAGGAGTTTATTGTGCAAAAGCTTATTAAGGTGTTAGAAAAGATTAATTATTGGGCAATTATTTTACTGCCATTTTCGGTGGCTATCGCTCCGGGTGTTGCTAATACGGTTATCGGCATTATGATCGGGGCTTTTTTGATTGAAAAAATAATAAAAAAAGAGAAACTGCGCATGCTTTCTTTGTCGGTTATAATTTTCGGGGTGTTTATAGTTATTGGCGCACTTTCTTTTATAAATACAGTGAGCGTAAAAGAAAGTATCCATGGAATGGTTAAAATGTTTAAATTCTTTTTGATTTTTCTGGTGTGTAGCGAGAGTATTAAAGATAGGGAGCATTTTAAAAGAATAGCTATTTCTGTGGCTTGCGCTATTTCTCTTATTGGTATTGATGCTCTTTGGCAGTTATTTTCGGGAAAAGATTTTATTCGAGGCAATTCTCTTCAAGGGGTGATTGGTTTAGCGCGCGCGACAGCCTCTTTTCCAGGTTGTAATGCTATGGGAGTATATCTTACCGGCTTAACGCCGTTGATTGCCGGATCGGCTTTGTTTGCTACGCGATTAAAAAGCAGGATATTTTTCACTTTGGCGGCATTAATCGGATGTATTGGTGTTTATCTTTCTTTCTCTCGCGGCGCAGGCCTGGGGCTTTTTATAAGCGTATTTTTTTTGAGCTTAGTGAGAAAGAATAAGATTATAATTTGGGGGCTTATCTTATTGTTGGTGATTTTTCCTTTTGTAATGCCTAAAAATATTAAAGTATGGGCAAAAAGTGTTAACTATAATCCGGTGAGTTTATTTATTTGTGAAACAAGATTAAGTATTTATCGGAATACTATACATATGATTGGTGAACATCCGTTTATTGGGGTGGGGATTAATACTTTTTCTAAGAATTATGGTAAGTATAAGACAGTAGCCGCGGAAGCTAGGATGGGAACGCCTGATACTATTTACGCGCATAATAGTTTTCTGCAGATGGGCGGGGAGATGGGGTTGCTGGGTTTGGGGACATTTTTGATTTTTCTGTTTTTTGTGCTAAAAAGCATTTGGTTGGCTTTTAAGAGAGAGAAAGATCCTTTCTTGAAGGCTTTATCGATATCTGTTTTCGCGGCGATTATGGCGTACTTAATTAATGGGCTAACCGAAACGAGCCTTTATTACTCGCGCTTAGTAATGATTTTTTGGTTTTTAATTGGAGTAGGATTAGCATTAAATAAGAGATCTATTAATAAAGATGAGATTGCTTCGTCGCCTGAGGGCTCCTCGCAATGACGCGGGGGTTTTCTGTGGACTCGCAATGACGGATGGGAGAAAAATGCTGTCAGTAATCATACCGGTTTTTAATGAAGAACAGGCAATTGCATCAGCAATCAGCAAGGTTAATAATCTGCCCATTGAAAAGGAAATTACCGTGGTTAATGATTGCTCAAAAGACCGCACTTCGGAGATCTTAAGTTCACTTTCTTTAGATAATTTGAAGGTTATACATCATATTAGTAATAGAGGCAAGTTGGCTGCGGTGCTTACTGGGATTGAAAACTCTACGGGTGAGTTTATTTTTATTCAGGATGTTAACTTAGAATGCGGGTTAAGCAATTATTTAAAACTTTTAGAGGCAATTAAAGATCCGGGCGTGGATATAGTGCTAGGTTCGCGTTTTATTAAAATGGGTTGGAGGAATATTTTATTAAGTATGCTATTTGGCATTAAGCTAAATGATTGGTTTAGCCATTGTCAGCTTGCGCGCAGGGAAAGCATTTTAAAAATATTACCGGAGTTAAAAAGCGCTAATTTTTCATTTGATATTTTAACTAAGGCGATAAGAAAAAAAATGCGCGTAGTAGAAGTGCCTATTTAGCATGATTAAAAATATATTGGTTGTGCGCAGTGACCGGTTTGGCGAGTTTTTACTGAATATTCCAGCCATGCGTGCGTTGAAAGAGGCATATCCGCAGTCCAGGTTGAGTGTGGCGGTTAATTCTTCGGTTTGTGAGCTGGCCGGCGTAGTTGAATGTATTGATCAGGTGCTGGTTTGGGATAAGGTTAAGGAGAATTTAAGAAAATATAAATTTGATCTTTGCGTTGTTTTAAATCCGACTAAAGAAGCGCACCAAAGTATTTTTTTAGCAGGCATTCCTGTGCGTGTGGGATATGACAGGAAATGGGGATTTCTGCTGACGCATAAAATAAAAGATACTAAACACCTCGGTAATCGGCACGAGGTAGATTGTAATTTGGAGTTGGTGAGGTTGTTGGGGGCAAAGGATGACGGGATTGCTTCGGGCACTTCGTGCCCTCGCAATGACGGAGAGGATGTGTGCCCTCGCAATGACGGAGTTCTGCGACCTCCTCGCAATAATGAATTT
>CAYHRM010000043.1:0-9715 GCA_964359035.1 uncultured Planctomycetales bacterium | reverse complement strand
TTTGCATCGCTAGATCTAAAGTCAACACGACATCTTTGCCGTTACGCGGAGGCTGAAACCCCAAAACACGCATAAATTTTCCCCGATGATTTACTTCAACCGACAACCCCCCTTCCTCCTGGCGCAAATAATAATCATATTTCTCCTCTACCCCGCCAAAGCCGACAGTATCTTTCGTCTTATAACCATAATCCTCTAACTTAGTTAAGCGCCAACGATCAATCTCATTAACATAGCCAATCACATGACAGGCTAATGCCCCATACGGATAATGACGCAAAGGTTTAGGCGCAACAATAATACTCGGATGTTCACTCTTATACTCCCCGAATAAAATCGCATCTTTAAGTTGAATATTCGTCGCCACAGTTACGGGTACGCTAGAAGAAATAAAATTTTTCTTAAATGCCGTTTGCAACTCTTTGATTTCTACTCCTAAAATACGGCTAATCAAAGCCAAAACCTGATCAAGATGGCTTAAATCTTGAGGCAAAATCATAACATCATAGGAAATCTTATTATCTACAATAATTTCCCCATGGCGATCTAAAATATTACCTCGACTGCCGAATTGTGATATCAACCGGATACAATTACTATCACTTAACCGACGGAACTTAGCTCCTTGCAGCACCCCCAAGCTTAAGAGCCCCATAATTAAGGCAATAAACATAAAAATAATTAATAAATTTAAAATAGTATTTCTTCCCATGATTTAAGGCTATGCGGATATCTTTTTTGTAAGCTTAAAAATTAAAGGCGATACCACCGTTGTATAAATAATGACAATAATCAAATTACGTAAAAAAATGCCTGGCGGCATAATATTTCCAGTCGCGATAAATCGTAAACCAAGGACAAGATTATTTAACAAAACTGTCACTAAAACAATTGCCCAACGCACATAATCTTCTTCCGTAGATATCTGACGGCTCAGCCGATAGATGAGATAACTCCAAATACTAAAACAAATTGTATTCATCGCCAGCGGCCAGGGCAAAAATACATCTTTAGCTAACCCAGCGAGAATACCAAATAATAAAGCCGTCCTAAAATCTGTATAAAAAACTAAAGCCACCATAAAAATTAGAAGAAAATCCGGCTTACAATAAAAAAAATTTAGAAAATTCGGCCAATTTAATTCAAAGCTTGCCAGAACTATTATGATTAACAAAAAGAGCAATTTTTTCATGGGATAATCACTAATACCTCTTCAATATTGGTAAGATCCACGAATGGCTTAACCAAAGCATAACGATTAAGCCCGGAAAACTCCCGTCCAATATTCACCACTCGGCCCACCAGTAATCCCTTAGGATAAATCTGGCTTAATTCCGAAGTAACAATAATATCTCCCACAATAATTTGAGCCTCATCAGGAAGATAGCGCATGATTAAATTAGTCCCTAAGGTCCCGTTAACTAATCCTTCTTGTCGACTACGTTGCACAATACTAGAGATACCTTGATTGGGATCATTAATTAATAATATCTTACTGGTATCATTTGAACTTTCTACTATGCTACCCACTAATCCCTGGGGACAAATCACCACCATCCCAGATTTAATTCCACTGTAACCGCCCTTATCAATAATCACACTCGCGCTCCAACTATCCAGCGAACAGCCAATTACCCTAGCCGCCACCAGCCGCAAAGCAGATTTCTGTTTAAAGTTAAATAAATTTTTAAGCCGAGCATTCTCCTGGCTGAGTTCACGCAAATCAAACAGACGCCAACGTAACAGGTCAACATCATTTTGTAATCTGGCCGCTTGAATCATATTACGATGATAATAAATAATGCCAGAGAGTTCACGCTTAACTAAATTAATGAAAGAAAGCTGAGGTTTGAATATTTTTTGTGCTGGATTTTTAAAACAGGATAAAGAATTGGCTACAAGGAATACGGCGCAACTGACAAGAATAAAATTAATTAAGGTTTTGCGGGGTAACTTAAACACATTTAATTAGAAAAACAGATGGCTTCACCTGGCGCAGATTGGTATTGCGCCAGTGTCGCCTCGTGGCGAAGATTTAATTACGTACTTCAGTTTTAACCGATACGGTAACTTTCTTGAGATACTGAATTTCACTTAATACAATACCTGTCCCATTAGCAACCGCAGTAACCGGATCATCAGTAATATGCACAGGCAAACCAGTTTCTTCGGAAATTAATTTATCCAACCCCCTTAATAAAGAACCACCACCCGCCATCACAATCCCGTGATCAATAAGATCCGCCGCTAATTCCGGAGGGGTTCTTTCTAAGGATATTTTTATAACTTCTAATATAGCACGTAAAGGTTCTTGCAAGGATTCACGAATCTCTTCACTAGTAATAGTCACAGTTTTAGGTAAACCCGCAACCAGATCCCTACCCTTTACCTCCATGCTCATCTCTTCCTCTAGGGGATAAGCAGAACCGATTTTAATTTTAATCTCTTCAGCCGTCCGCTCACCGACCATCAGATTATATGTTTTCTTAAGGTACTCGATGACCGCTTCATTCATTTCATCTCCACCAATGCGAATAGATTTAGAAAAAACTGTCCCGCAAAGTGAAATTACCGCGATCTCCGTAGTACCACCTCCAATATCAATAATCATATTACCAATCGGTTCCTGAATAGGCAGGCCTACACCAATGGCTGCGGCAATTGGCTCTTCAATTAAAAATACTTCTCTTGCCCCGGCCCGTTCCGCAGAATCCTTTACTGCCCGTTTTTCAACCTCGGTAATCCCGGAAGGAATAGCAATAACAATTCTGGGCCTAACCAAAACCTTACGATGATGTACCTTTTTAATAAAATAACGCAACATCGCTTCAGTAATCTCAAAATCAGAGATAACTCCATCTTTCATCGGCCTAATCGCAATGATATTTCCAGGAGTACGCCCAAGCATGCGTTTGGCTTCTTCTCCTACAGCTAAAACATGCGAAGTGCCTCTTTCAATAGCAACTACAGAAGGCTCACAAAGCACCACCCCTTCACCCTTAACAAAAACAAGGGTCGTCGCGGTACCCAAGTCAATTCCCATGTCATTTGAGAAAAGACCTAAAACATAATTAATCGCTCTCTTTAGTTGCTGACTTAATTTTCCCATTTTTTCTCCTAAAATTACGTGATGAAAGATTTTAACAGAGATTAAAGCCTTTGTCAAACAAAATTGAGCACCTTTAAAGCTTGACCTAAAAGATTTAATACCACACAACTTATATAATTTCCGCCCAACACAAAAAGGCTTATATCTAGCTACTCACCTACTGATAAACTATTTAAGGTAGCCAAAAATCCGGGGAAAGATTTATTAACACAACTCAAATCATCAAGGCTAGACTCTCCCTCTGCAGCTAAGGCGGCCACTACCAAGCTCATCGCCGTGCGATGATCTCCAAAACTTTTAAGCTTGGCCCCGCAAAGTTTACCCTGTCCATCAATAATAATATTTTCTACCCCTTTAACCTTATTCACCTGAATGAATGCGCCCATTTTTTTTAAATTAACCATCATCGAATTAATCCGGTCAGTCTCCTTAACCCTTAACTCACCAACCCCTTTAATTACTGTACGGCCTTGAGCAAAACAAGCAGCAACCATCAAAATAGGCAACTCATCAATTAAAGAAGGCACTTCAGAAGGATAAACTACCGTGCCTTTAAGATTGCTGCTATTGATAATTAAATCACCCCTGGGCTCAAATTTTTCCAACTTATTAATTTTAAAAACTTTAACTTTTATTTTAGCCTGCATCCTTTTAAGCACCTTAATTATTCCCAGTCGAGTAGGATTAAGGCTAACCTGCTCGATAATAATCTTAGCCTTAGAAATAATCGTAGCTAAAACTATAAAAAAAGCAGCCGAAGAAATATCCCCGGGAATATAAATTTCACCCGGGCTAACTAAATCTTGGCTAGGGTTAAGAATTATTTTATTATTATTTACCACTATATTTGCGCTAAAAATTTTAAACATGCGCTCAGTATGATCGCGAGTATTTAAGCGTTCAATAACCTGAGTTTTACCTTTAGCAAATAACCCAGCTAAAAGAATCGCAGATTTAACCTGCGCCGAAGCAATCTTTAAATAATACGCAATACCCTTAAGCTTCCCCCCCCTTATGCTTATCGGCGCATACTCTTCGTGAGCTTTAATCTTGGCCGTAATCTGAGCACCCATTAAACGCAAAGGCACATTTACCCTAGACATTGGCCGAAGCGATAAATATTTACCCGCCACCACTTTAGTTTTAAAATCCATCCCCGCTAAAACACCTAAAAGTAAACGTAAAGTCGTCCCAGAATTATGCACAAAAATCGCCTGGCGAGATTTTTCCAATCCTTGCCGGCCACAGCCCCAAACAGTAACCACCCCTTCCTGAGGCTGTATTTTTACCCCCAAAGCAGTTAAAGCATTTAAAGTCGCCAATGAATCATCATGTAAAGGAAAATTCTTAAGCAGGGTTTTACCCTTACTTAAAGCACTCAAAATTAACGCACGATGGGCAATCGACTTATCACCCGCAAGAATAATGCAACCGGTTGGAATAAATTTATTTTTAATTAAAAATGATTTATCGGAAGGCGAAAATTTTATTGCTAAGCGATTGGCTGATTTACTAATACAACTCACTTTATCTTTTGCGTTACCTTATCGTTTTCTTGAATTAAATCTTTTAAATCCACCACAAAACCCGCAGCAGACATAGCTTCATGAACCTTCTCTACTTTTATATCTCCAATCGCCTTACCAGCGCGAGAGACTAAAAATTCATCCCCCACATTAATCTTATCTTTACTACCCAAATTAATCACCACAAAATTAAATTCTTTATTTACGATCATTACCTTGCCTTCTTGGCCTACGGCCGAAAGAGATTCTTTTTTAGTCACCTTTGAGGCCTTAGTAACAGAGGCATTAGTTTTCTTATCCGCCGTTTTAGATTGAGCTTGCGCAACATCCTTGGCCGATGAAGACGTTTCAGGATTAACCACCACCTTACCCAGCTCTACCCCGTCTGCACCCGCCTCTAAACCCTTAATTTTTTCTTCCAAGGCAACCTTCTGCTGTTGCATAATTTTAATTTGCTCTTTAATCTGTTTGCTATCTTTTTGAACCTGACTAAGCCTGTTTTCAAGATCCTCCCGCAAAGATTTCTGCTCCGCGAGATCTGTCTTAAACTGTTCTAATTTATTTGATTTTTCAGCATGCGCTAATTTTTCCGCCGCAAGCTCACCGGTTAAAATATCCATGCTGCTTTTAGCTTCTTGTAATTTTAACTGAAGCTCCGCCGCTAATTTTTTAGAATCATCAAGTTGGCCAACCATTTGACGCTGGCGATTTTCCAACTCCACTACCTGCGCCTGAAGTTTAACATTTTGCGCATACTCTTTTTGATATAAATAAAATACTCCCGCGGTAGCAGCTAATGAAATGATGAATAACACAATCAAGACAGATAGAAGGATTGAGCCTTTGCGATGCATTTTGCCTCCTTTAAATTTATTATTTAAGTTTATTAACCATTAATATAACATTAGTTAGGTAAAAATCAAGAGAAATTCTTCTTAATAAACTCCTGAAATTCTAAAGGAACTTTACTCGTAAAATGCATAAGTTTACCGGTAGTTGGATGCAGGAAACCAATCTCTTTAGCGTGTAAAGCCAGGCGGGAAAAACTATTTACTTTTCCATACTTGCTATCTCCAAGTATGGGGTGCCCTAAATAAGCCAAATGCACCCGAAGCTGATGTGTCCTGCCGGTAAATGGCTTTAGTTCCAAAAAACTAAAATCCCCAGAACGCTTTAATGTTTTATAAAAAGTCTTAGCGTACTTGCTATTTTGCGTAAACGAAACTGCCATATTTTTCCGTTTTAAAGGATGCCTGCCCAACGGAGCCTCAATCACATCTTCGTCAAACTCTACCCGGCCGCTAACCAGAGCAATATATTTACGTTGAATACTATGCTGAGCAAACTGTTTAACTAATTTTAGATGACTAGCATTATTTTTAGCAATCACTAGAAGGCCGCTAGTTTCTTTATCTAAACGATGCACAATTCCCGGGCGATTTTTATTTATATCGGAAAGTTCTGTCGGGCGGCCTAACAAAGCATTAACTAAAGTATGCTCTCGATTACCCGGAGCCGGATGCACCACTAAGCCCACCTGCTTATTAATCACCAATACATCTTTATCTTCATAAACAATATCTAAAGATATTTGCTCCGGTAAAAATTCAGTTACTTCTTTCTCGGGGAGAAAAACCTGCAGCGCGTCATCAGGATTTAACCTATGATGAGGTTTATTAATAATTTTAGAATTTAAAAAAACTTTTCCCTCATGAATAAGTTTTTGAATATTTGTACGCGATAACCCTAAATTATTACGCATGGCATAATCCGCCAAGAGCAAATCTAAACGCATTTTAGCCTCTTCGGCTTTAACTTGTAAGAGTAATTCTTGCATAAGCTTTTTCTAAATAAAATGCCCGCTTTTTATTTACGCCACAAATAATTTAATCAGGGTCACTTTTTTTTAGCCCAAAATAACTTGATAAATATCCACGCAGAAAGAAAAAACAATACTAGGGATAAAACCTGAAAAAGAGTTAGTCCATAGAACATTCTTGGGCTATCATTACGCAAGAATTCCATAAAGAAACGCTTTAAAGAATAAAGAAAAAGATAACTGCAAAGAATCTCACCCGAGGAATGCTTTTGATCTTGTTTAAATCTTAGAATAATAAAAATTAAAAGCAAAAGCAACGAAGAATATATTTGCGTAGGTATCAAGACCTGGTCAAAAACTTTAAAATATAACCCAAACTCAGTTTCTCGGCCAAAACAACAACCGTTAAAAAGACACCCAATCCGGCCGATCGCCTGCCCTAAAGCAATAAAAGGAACCAATAAATCTAAAGTTTTAAACAAATTCATTTTATGCTTTTTAATAAACAGCAGCGCCCCGCTTGAGCCAAAAATCAAGCCTCCAAACCAGGCCATCCCTCCATGCTGCAGCATAATAATCTCTAGGGGATTGCGCAGATAGAAACGAGCATTAATCAACACATAAAATATCCGGGAACCAATTATACCAAAAATAAAAACACAAAACAAAAAGTTAAAGATCTGCTCAGGATCCATTTGCTCTTTCACCGCTTGCCGAGAACTTAAATAAGCGCTAACAAAAAAAGCCAAAACCAACATTAACCCGTATGAATAAATCGTAAAAGTTCCGAGATGACAAATTTCAGGCAGCATTTTTATTAAATAATAACTCCCAGCTTAATATTAAAGCAGCGATGGTAATTACCGAATCGGCAATATTAAAGACCGGCCAGATCCGCAAATCTAAAAAATCAACCACAAAACCAAAACGCAAACGATCAATAAGATTACCAATTGCCCCGCCTAAAATCAGGCTAAGTGATATTTTTAAAATGATGGAATTTGTTTTATCTTTTAGATTATAGAAAATAAGCCCAATCGCTAAAAACGAAACCAAAATAAACAAAACTAGCTGATTCTGAAAAATACCAAAGGCCGCTCCGTGATTATGCACCAGAGTCAAATTTAAAAAATTTTTAATTAACGGAACCGGGATATTTAATTGCAGAAATCTTGAGGCGAGAAACTTAGTAAACTGATCCAGTATAATAACGCTTGAAACGATGATAAAAATCATCTAATAAATTAAAACTTTTATTTCTTCTCCCTTTTCTGCTGGCATTTAATACACAACCGGGCAGAAGGAACCGCTCTTAATCTAATCTTAGTAATCGGAGATTTGCAATCATCACAAATACCAAAAACCCCTTCTTCTATCCTCTTGAGTGCATCATCCAATTCATAAAGAGATTTTCTTTCACCAGAAGCTAACCCTAAAGAAAATTCGCGATCATAATTATCAGTGGCCACATCAGCCATATGATAAGTATATCCGGAAATATCCCCTGAGGCCTCTTTTTGTGATTTTCTTAAAGTATCATCCGATATATGCTTAAGGTCATTAAGTATCTCTTCTTTCTTCTTCAGCACAATCTTCTTAAAATCTTTTAAATCGCTTTTAGAAAATTTTTTCTTCACTTTACTTTCCCCCTATTGCCTCAAGGCAATGATCACAAATCAAAGGATGCAACTGATTTTTTCCCACCTCTAATGAATAATTCCAACAACGCGAACATTTAATACCTTCGGCTTTATCCACTTTAACCGATAGATCAGCAACATTACCCTGATCTAAAGTGACATTAACTGCTGAAACCTTGAAAATCTCACCCAACTCAATCTGAAAGCTTTGTAAGAATGTATAACGATCCTGTATTTTTGTCAATATATTTATTTGCGCATCAAAAGAGCTACCAATGGCCCCACTTGTACGCATCTGTTCTAACGCCTTGGCAGTAGCAGGAATTAAATCTATCACTGGTTGAAGCAACCCCTCAACCGCCTGCTCCTGCTCAGTTAACGCATAAGGTACCGGCCAACTCAAAAGATGAACACTGGGAAAATCAGCATCCGTTCTTTCTTTAGGCATATTCTGCCAAATCTCTTCTGCCGTAAAAACTAAAATCGGAGAAACAACTTTAACCAAGCATCTAAGCACTTCATACAATACTGCCTGCGCCGCTCTTCTTTGGCGCGAAGAAGCCAAAGAGGTATATAATCGGCCTTTAACCATATCCAGATAATACATGGAAAGATCCTCATTACAAAAATCATAAATTAACTTATAAGCTTTATGAAACTCAAAATCGCTATAAGCTTTATCCACCACCAGGCATAAAGAATTTAAACGGCCAAGCATCCAAAGATCAATTTTTCTAAAATCTTGATGATCAGTTTTATGAATATTCGGATCAAAATCATATAAATTACTTAAAATAAAACGAGTGGTATTTCTAATTTTACGATAGGCCTCAGAAAGACGCGTTAAAATAACCGGTGAAATCCGGATATCTTCATTATAATCGCTAGAGGCCACCCACATTCTTAAAATATCCGCACCATAAACCTTAATAATTTCAAAAGGAGAAATTACGTTCCCGCAAGATTTAGACATCTTGCGGCCTGCCCCATCGACAACAAAACCATGTGTGAGTACATTTTTAAAAGGCGCCGCTTTATCAATACACACCGAAGGAATAAGTGAGGATTGAAACCATCCCCGGTGTTGATCTGAACCTTCCAGATAAAGGCTCGCCGGAAACTCTAACTCTTTTCTAGCCTTTAATACTGCCTGACTGCTCACTCCGGAATCAAACCAAACATCTAAAATATCTGCTCCTTTAGAAAAATTCTTCCCCTTACAATGCGGACAGCTTATATCAGCCCCAAGAAAATCTTGCATCGGTTGCTGAAACCAACAATCTGTTCCACTTTTAGCCGTTAAAGCAGCAAAATTTCTAATTACCTGAGTAGATAAAAATTCTTCCTGACAATCATTACAGATTAAAGCCGGAATAGGTACACCCCAATATCGCTGACGCGAAAGACACCAATCCGGCCGCAAAGAAACCATCGCCGCGATTCTTTCTTGGCCGGCCGGAGGAACCCATTTTACATTTTGACGAATGATCAAAAGTAATTTATTTCTTAAATCATTGTGTTCCATATTCAAAAACCACTGCTTAGTCGCTCTAAAAATTACCGGAGTCTTACAACGCCAACAATGCGGATATGAATGCACGATATTAGAATTAAAAAGCAG
>CAYHRM010000042.1:0-9825 GCA_964359035.1 uncultured Planctomycetales bacterium | reverse complement strand
AAAAACCTGCCTTAGCCAATCCCAGTTCGCTGGTTAGCGCAATAAAACTCGCCATTAAATGTACATTAAACCAAAAAAAAGCTTAGGCCAGAATTTTCTTATTGATAAGAATATTCAAAATAAAATAATCCGCGCTTGTAATTTATCTAAAGAAGATGTTGTTTTAGAAATTGGAGTCGGTAAGGCGGATTTAACAGCACAGCTTGCTCAAAGTGTGAAAAAAGTTTTTGCTCTCGAGATTGATCAGCGTCTTTATCCGCATCTAGAGCAGAAATTAGGTGTCTATAATAATTGTCAAATTATTATGGCTGATATTTTAAAATTTAATTTAAGCAATTTTATGTATGATAATAAAATAAAACAGAAAATAAAAATAATTGGCAATATTCCCTATTATATTTCTAGCCCGATTATTGAGTATCTTATCCAACATCGTCAAGTAATTAGCGCTGCTTTTATTACTGTGCAAAAAGAATTTGGCCGTAGGGCTAGGGCTTTACCGGGTTCAAAAGAATATGGTTCATTTAGTTGTTTTGTGCAGTATTATTGTGCTTGCAAGATTCTTTTTGAAATTAAAAAGAATAGTTTTAAACCTGCACCGAATGTGGAGTCCTGTTTTTTGTCGTTGGAGTTTAGGGACAAACCGAAGGTTATAGTTAAAGATGAAGGAATGTTTTTTAAATTGATCCGCACTGCTTTTAATCAAAGAAGAAAGACTTTAAGAAATAGCCTAGATGGATTGGTGGCTCAAGAGAGGCTAAATGATTTTCTTCAGGGAGCTGGTATCAACCAAAACGTGCGGCCAGAGGATCTCTCTTTGGAGCAGTTTGCAGATTTAAGTAATTTCTTAAATCTGGATAATTAATCTTGGCATTAAAATTAAAATTAAATTAAAATTAAGCAAAAAATATCTTGACAAATATTCCAACTTAGTATAAACTCTTGTACTTACACAAATATCTATTGATTCAACAGTAAAACTTAAAGTTTTTATTAAAAAGAAAGAGTTTTGAATAATTTCTTGGGGGTTGTTTTTTTGTTTTGTGGCTTAACCGACAAAGCGAATCCGTTTCTGCTGGAGTAGCTCAGTTGGCAGAGCACGTCCTTGGTAAGGACGGGGTCACGAGTTCAATTCTCGTCTCCAGCTTACTAAAAAAATATGCGTGAAACTATAACATTAGAATGTACGGTTTGTAAAAATCGAAATTATACGACGAGCAAGAATAAAAAATTGCATCAGGATAGGCTTGAGCTGAGTAAGTTCTGTAATTCCTGTCATAAACATACCCCGCATAAAGAGATTAAGTAAGGCCACAACTTATGGAACGAAGTGACATAAGTTGTAAGGCCGCACTTATCCCGGCGAATAATTTGAGCCGGGATTAAGGTAGTAAATTTAGGGGCGTCGGTTAATGGCAAACCAACGGTCTCCAAAACCGTGACTGCAGGTTCAAGTCCTGCCGCTCCTGTGGTTTTAAAAAGAGTTAAGAGCGGCTGGTAGTAAGGAAATTGAAAAGTTATGAATATTTTAGCAAAACCAATAAATTTTTTTAATGAAGTTAGAAGTGAATTAAGCAAGGTTTCTTGGTCAACGCGTAAAGAATTATTGGCCTCTACGATTTTAGTGATTACGGTTACGGCAATGATGACAGTTTTTATTGGGATAGTGGATCTGGGTTTATCCAGATTTCTAAGTGTGGTTTTTAAATGAAAAATTGGTACGTTGTCCATTCACAAACTGGAATAGAAGAAAAAGTAAAGCGATCGCTAGATAAGCGGGTTTTGGCGGCTAATTTGCAGGAGTTGATTTCTAACGTGATTATTCCTACCGAGCAGGTTTCTGAAGTACGCTCTGGCAAAAAGAAGATTACGCAGAGAAAATTTTTCCCGGGATACTTATTAGTGGAGATGGATCTTAATGAGCAGACCTATCTTTTTGTTAAGAATTCTCCCGGGGTTACCGGTTTTATTGGTTTAGGTAGACAGCCGGTGCCGCTTCCGCAGACTGAAGTTGATAGTATACTTAAACGCACTAAAGAAACCGCGGCTAAGCCTTCACCTAAAATAGTTTTTGAAAAAGGTGAGCAGGTGAGAGTTAATGAGGGGCCATTCTTGAATTTTAACGGAACAATTGAAGAAGTTTATCCTGAAAAAGGAAAAGTTAAGGTGAGTGTATCTATTTTTGGTCGTTCTACGCCGGTAGAGTTAGAGTACTGGCAGGTGGAGAAGGTATAACCATGGCAAAGGCAATCAAGGCACAAATTAAATTACACGTCCCGGCAGCACAAGCTAATCCGGCTCCTCCGGTTGGTCCAGCATTAGGCCAACATGGTGTAAACATTATGCAGTTTTGTAAACAGTTTAATGATCAGACTAAGGGTAGAGACGGGTTAATTCTTCCAGTAGTGATTAGTGTTTTTGAGGATAGATCTTTTACCTTTATTATAAAGAGCCCGCCATCTTCAATTCTTTTGAAGAGGGCAGCGAATCTGGCCAAGGCTTCCGGGATTAGCGGTAAAGAAACGATTGGTAAGGTAACTAAAAAGCAGGTTGAGGAGATTGCTAAACTTAAGCTGCCGGATTTAAATACGAATAGTATGGAACAGGCAATCAAGACGATTGCTGGTACTGCGCGTAGTATGGGTATTGCCATTGAAGGATAAACTATGAAAATGCCAAGCAAAAGATATAAAGAATCAGCTAAGCAGGTTACGCCGGAGAAGTTCTATCAATTAAAGGAGGCAGTGGCAGTTCTGAAAAAGTTGCCTAAGCCGAAATTTGATGGTTCTGTTGATCTGCATTTTAATTTAAGCGTAGATACTAAAAAAAGTGATAAGATGATTCGTGGTACAGTTGTGCTGCAGCATGGTACAGGGAAAAAAGTGCGGGTAGCAGTATTTTGTAAGGGTGAACATGAGCGCCAGGCCAGAGAAGCTAAGGCAGATTATGTGGGTGCTACGGAGTTAATGGATAAGGTTGCCGCTGGATTTCTTGATTTTGATTGTGCTATCGCTACCCCGGAAATGATGAAAGATTTAAGTAAGTTAGGTAAAGTATTAGGCCCGCGTGGTTTAATGCCTAGCCCTAAGACGGGTACCGTAACCAATGATATTTCAAAAGCGATCGAAGACGTAAGAAGGGGAAAAGTTGAATTTCGCGTGGATAAGCAGGGCGGGATGCATTTATCTGTAGGCAAAATTTCATTTGACGAGGACCAGATAACGGATAATGCTTCTAAAGTTATTGAAGCGGTAAATGAATCTAGGCCAGCTTCTGTAAAAGGTAAATTTCTTAAAAGTTTAAGTATAACCACTTCTATGAATCCTGGATTAAGGATTGTTTGCTAAGATGAAAAAAATCGGACAATTAGTTAAGGAAACCTCAGAGAGCCGCATTAAGGATAATTTTAAAGCTTCCCAAGGTTTAATTATCGTAAAATATTCTGGAGTGTCTAGCCCGGATATGAGTACTTTGAGAAAGACACTCAAAGGCTCTGGCGCTGATCTTATCGTAGTTAAAAATAGTATTGCCCGTAGAGCGATGAAGGAGTTAGGTTTAGATGGCTTAATTCCGTCTATTCAGTCGCCATGCGGGATGATTTTTTTCAAAAATGAACCAGTAGATACCTCTAGGATATTATGCGCTTTTCGTAAGGAACATGAGAAACTGGTATTAGAGGGGGGATTAGCTCAGGATAAATTATTAACTTTAAAAGATATTGAAGTAATGAGCACTCTGCCTTCTCGGGATGTACTAAGAGGCAAGTTAGTTGTAACACTGAATGCTCCGATTTTAAAGTTAGTTATTGTTTTGAATCAATCTTTGAAAAAAATCGTGTATTGTTTGGATCAAATTAGACAAAATAAGCAGTAATTATTTATTTAGAAAATCCTTGCTGGTAAACAGAGGGCAAGGGAAAATCAAATTAACAAACAATAGGAGGAAGAAATGGCAATAGCAAAGTTGGATGATTTAATTAAATCTATTGAGACGATGAGCGTGTTGGAACTCGCTGAGCTAGTTAAGGCTTTAGAAGAGAAATTTGGTGTTAGTGCCAGTATGCCGATGATGGCTGCTCCTAGCGCTGGCGGTGCTGCTCCTGCTGCGGTGGAGGAAAAAACCTCTTTTACAATTATGTTGGTTAGTTCAGGTGCAAATAAAATCGCAGTCATTAAAGAGGTACGCACAATTACTAGCTTAGGTTTGAAAGAAGCTAAGGATTTAGTTGATGCTGCTCCTAAAGCGATTAAAGAAAACGTGAATAAAGAAGATGCCGCAGAGATAAAAAAGAAATTAGAAGCTGCTGGCGCGACCGTAGAATTAAAGTAAATATAAGTAAGTTTAAGTAGGTTTAAGAAATTCTAGGTAAGTAAGGTTAGGTAATTAAAAGTAAGAATAAGTAAGTTTAGTTAAATTAAATAGGCTGAGTTTAGCCATAAGGAAGATGATTAAACGAAAAAATTTTGCTAAGATTAAAGAAGTTTATGATTTACCTGATCTTTTAGATGTTCAGCTGGATACTTATCGCGAATTTCTGCAAATGGATCTATCGGCAGGTGAAAAGAAGAACCAAGGATTACAGGAAGTTTTTGGTGAAATCTTTCCCATAGAAAATTCTGATCGCTCAGTAAAATTAGAGTTTGTCAGCTATTCTTTAGGTAAGCCCAAATATACGATGGGTGAATCTAAGAATCGTTCATTGACTTACGCTGCTCCCCTAAAGGTAAAATTTCGCTTAACTACTCCTCATGAAACAAAAGAGCAGGATGCTTATTTTGGCGAGATTCCATTAATGACGGAAACGGGAACCTTTATTATTAATGGTGATGAGCGGGTAGTGGTTAGTCAGTTGCAGCGTTCTCCGGGGGTATCTTTTGAAGAGGAGTTACACCCTACCGGAAAGAAAATATTTTATGGCCGGGTTATCCCTTATCGGGGTGCTTGGTTGGAATTTAAGTATGACCTTACGGAAACAGTCACCGCATATGTTGATCGACGCAGAAATTTTCCCGCGACACAAATTTTAAGGATTTTAGGATTTTCAGAAGATAAGCAGATATTTGCTGCTTTTGGTAAAGAGCATCCTGAAATAATCAATACCTTAAAAAAGGATTATACTAAAAATAAAGAAGAAGCTTACCTTGATTTTTACCGCAAGATGCGCCCCACTGAGCCAGTAACCAAAGAGGCAGCGGAGGGTTTGTTTTATAGATTATTTTTTGATCCAGCCAGATATGATTTAGAGAGAGCCGGGCGTTTTATTTTAAATCGCAAACTAGGCATGGATGTCTCTTTAGAGAAACGAATACTTGATTCAGATACCGTGATTAAGGTCATTGAGTATTTAATTAAGTTAAATGCCGGTACAGGTAAAATTGATGACATTGACCATTTAGGAAATCGTCGTGTAAAAAGCGTTGGGGAATTAGTGCAAAATCAGGTGCGCATTGGCCTTTCTCGGGTTGAGCGTTCGATTAAAGAAAGATTAAGTATCCTCGGAGAGTTTGATAATTTAAATGTGCATTATTTAATTAATTCTAAGCTACTCAGTAATCAGATTCGTGATTTCTTTGGACGTAGCCAGTTATCTCAGTTTATGGATCAAATTAATCCTTTGGCGGAAATGACACATAAACGCCGGCTGAGTGCTTTAGGTCCAGGGGGACTTTCGCGTGAAAGAGCGGGGTTTGAAGTTAGGGATATTCATCCTTCACATTATGGCAGGGTTTGTCCGATTGAGACGCCGGAAGGGCCGAACATCGGTTTAATTGCATCTTTAAGTTGTTTTGCGCGGATTAATGCTTTAGGTTTAATTGAAACTCCTTATCGCAAAGTTGAAGATGGCCGGGTGACGAAAAAGTTTGAATATTTAACTGCCGATATTGAAGAGGATAAATTTATTGCTCAGGCGGATGTTCCGTTAGATAGCGAAGGCCGTTTTGTAGATAAATTTGTTACCTGTCGTTATAAAGATGATTTCCCCAAGGTGCCGGGTAAAGATGTGCAGTATATGGATGTTTCCGCAAAACAGCTAGTTTCAGTGGCGGCTTCTTTAATTCCTTTCTTGGAGCATGATGATGCTAACCGTGCTTTGATGGGTTCAAATATGCAGCGTCAAGCTGTACCATTGATGATTACGGAAGCGCCTTTAGTTGGTACGGATATGGAAGCTAAGGTGGCACAAGATTCCGGAACAGTGGTGATGTCGGAGGCCAGTGGAAAAGTAACCAGCGTGGATGCTGCCGCCATTACTATCGGAAAGAAAATTTATCATTTAAAGAAATTCTTACGGACAAATGCTGATACTTCAATAAATCAAAGGCCGTTAGTAAAATTAGGCGATCAAGTGGAAGCGGATCAACCAATCGCTGATGGTATTGCGACTAAGGAAGGTGAGCTGGCTTTAGGTAAGAATGTTTTGGTGGCTTTAATGCCTTGGAGAGGTTATAACTTCGAGGATGCTATTTTGATTAGCGAAAGATTGGTTAAGATCGATGCTTTTACTTCGATTCATATTGAAGAATTTGATATTGAAGCGGCTGAAACTAGGTTAGGAAATGAAGAGATTACGCGTGATATTCCTAATGTTAGTGAAGAGGCTTTAAGAAATCTGGATGAAGAAGGGATTATTCGCGTCGGTGCGGAGGTAGCGGCGGGAGATATTTTGGTGGGTAAAATTACACCCAAGACTGATTCTGAGCCAAGCCCAGAGGAGAGATTGTTGCGCGCGATATTCGGTGAAAAAGCCGGTGATGTGCGCGATACTTCATTGATTGTTCCGCCGGGAGTTGAGGGAGTGGTGATTGATGTACATGTTTTTGCGCGCAAGGATCGTGGCCGCAAGACTAAGGAAGAAAAAACTAAAGAATTGGCTAAAATTCGCGAGCTCAAAGCTTATTATAAGCAAGAGATTGAGTTTTTACAGACGGAAAAAACTTTACGTTTGTCTCAAGTTTTAGGGATTGATAAGAAAAAAGTAGAGAAGTTTGATCTTAGCGAACATGAAGAGGCAAAAATTTTAGCGGCTTCTTTTGATGAGCAGATGCAGGAGCTTTTGTCCGAAGAGGAGCAAGAGATTGAGAAGGTGCGTCGCGGAGACGAATTACCTACGGGTATTTTAAAAAGAGTCGTGGTTTATGTGGCGACTAAGCGTAAACTTTCTGAAGGTGATAAACTTGCTGGTCGTCATGGTAACAAGGGTGTTGTAGCTAGAATTATTCCTGAAGAAAATATGCCCTATATGCCTGATGGTACGCCGGTAGACGTGGTGTTGAACCCTTTAGGTGTGCCTTCGCGTATGAATGTGGGCCAGATTTTGGAATGTCATTTAGGTTGGGCAGCTAATGCTTTAGGTATAAAAGTTAGCTGTCCGGTGTTTGATGGGGCTAAAGAAGGAGAAATTAAAGAGTTACTGAAAAAAGCCGGGCTTCCTGAAGACGGAAAAATTACTCTTTATGATGGTTATAGCGGCGAGCCTTTTGATCAAAGAGTAACCGTAGGATATATGTATATTTTAAAACTTATTCATTTAGTTGATGAGAAGATTCATGCCCGTTCGATTGGGCCCTATTCTTTAGTTACTCAACAACCTTTAGGTGGTAAGGCGCAATTTGGTGGTCAAAGACTAGGTGAAATGGAAGTCTGGGCGCTGGAAGCATACGGAGCGGCTTTTACTTTACAGGAAATGCTTACGGTTAAGAGTGACGATGTCAGCGGTAGAACACGTATTTATGAAGCGATTGTGAAAGGCGAACAGCGCCTAACACATGGAACTCCTGAGTCATTTAATGTTTTAATCAAAGAACTCCAAGGCTTGTGCCTTGATATCCGTACAGAAAAGGCTAAATAATGGAAGAGATCGTATCGTTTGATAGTATTTCAATTAAGATTGCTAGCCCTCAGGTGATTAAATCCTGGTCTAAGGGTGATGTTAAAAAAGCTGAAACTATTAATTACCGTACACTCAAGCCAGAGAAAGATGGTTTGTTTTGTGAAAAAATCTTTGGGCCGGTGCGTGATTGGGAGTGTAACTGCGGTAAATATAAAGGTATAAAATTTAAGGGTATTACTTGTGACCGTTGCGGGGTTACAGTCGATCGCTCAAGCGTAAGACGAGAGCGCATGGGGCACATTGATTTGGCCACATCGGTTACGCACATCTGGTTCTTTAAAGCTGTGCCTAGCCGGATGAGTGCGCTCTTAGATATCGGCTTAAGGGATTTAGAGAGGATCATTTATTACGAGGAGTATGTAATTACGGATCCCGGAACTACGCCGTTAAAGAAAAAAGAGCTGCTTACTGATGAACAGTATCAAGAGGCCTTGAGTAAATATGGGACAAGTTTTAAGGCTAAAATTGGCGCCGAAGCGATTAGTGATCTTTTAAAAGAGCTGGATTTGGATGTAGTTTGCCGTAAATTTAGAAAAGATTTGGAGAAATCTAAAGATGTTTTAAATAATCGTAAGGCGATTAAAAATTTAAAGATCGTTGAGGATTTTAAGAAGAGTGGTAATAAGCCGGAATGGATGATTTTGGAACTCGTACCGGTAATTCCTCCGGATTTACGCCCCCTGGTTCCACTAGAGGGTGGGAGGTTTGCTACTAGTGACCTTAATGACTTGTATCGCCGGGTAATTAATCGGAATAATCGCTTAAAGAAATTAATGGAGTTAAGCGCTCCAGAAATTATTATTCGTAACGAGAAACGCATGCTTCAGGAGGCTGTGGATGCGCTTTTAGATAATGGCCGTCATGGCAAACCGGTCAATGGTGCGAATAATCGTCCCTTAAAATCTCTTTCCGATATGCTTAAAGGAAAGCAAGGTAGATTCCGTCAGAATCTTTTGGGTAAACGTGTTGATTATTCCGGTCGTTCAGTAATTGTCGTTGGCCCGGAATTAAAATTACATGAATGCGGCCTGCCTAAGCAGATGGCCTTAGAATTATTCGAACCATTCATTATTAAAAAATTAAGAGAAAAAGGATTTGTGCATACGATTAAAGGCGCTCGCCGTATGGTTGAGCGTGGTAAAATCGAAGTCTGGGATATCTTGGATGAGGTAATTAAAGATCATCCAATTATGTTGAACCGTGCTCCTACTTTGCACCGTTTAGGTATCCAGGCTTTCCAGCCCTTATTGATTGAAGGAAAATCTATTAAAATTCATCCTTTAGTTTGTACTGCCTTTAACGCCGACTTTGATGGTGACCAGATGGCGGTGCATGTGCCTTTGTCACTGGAGTCGCAGTTAGAGACTAAAGTTTTGATTATGGCGATTAATAATATATTTTCTCCGGCTGATGGCCGCCCGGTGATTTCTCCGACTCAAGACATAGTTTTAGGTGTGGCGTATTTAACTCGCGAAAAAGCCGGTGCGCTTGGTGAGGGGATGATTTTTTCAAGTGCTGATGAACTGCTTATTGCTTACAATGATAAAGCAGCAGAGTTACACGCTAAAATTAAAATTCGTATTAACGGTTTGTATGATTTTGACCAGAAGAAAGTAATTGGTGAAAATCAATTAATTACTACGACTGTGGGCCGAGTAATCTTTAATCAGGTTTTGCCGGCGGAATTTGGATTTGTTAATTGCGATTTAAAGAAGAGTAAAGTGAGTGATATTGTGGTGAGCTGTTATAAAAGATTCGGCCATACGATGACCATTAAGTTGCTTGATGATATTAAAAGATTAGGTTTTGAGATGGGGACCTTGGGCGGTATTTCTATCGGTATAGATGATATGACTGTGCCGGTAGCCAAACCGCAAGTTTTAAAAGAATCTAAAGAAGAGGTGGCTAAGGTTGAAGATCAATATCGTAAAGGT
>CAYHRM010000041.1:0-9898 GCA_964359035.1 uncultured Planctomycetales bacterium | reverse complement strand
CTCTCTTAATTGCTTACCAACTTTTTCAATTAAGTGATCATCCCCTGCCTTAATCAAACTGTCAAAATTCTTACGCCCAGTTTCATTTTCTTTAATCCACTCTCGGGCAAATTTTCCCGTTTTAATTTCTTTAAGTATTTTTTGCATCTCTTTACGTGTTTTTTGCGTAATAATTCTCGGACCACGGGTTAAATCACCGTAACAGGCAGTATTGGAAACTCCCCTGCGCATTCCGGATATGCCACGCTCCTGAATAAGATCAGTAATCAATTTTAACTCATGTAAAACTTCAAAATAAGCAATCTCCGGCTGATAACCAGCCTCAATTAAAGTATCAAAACCCGCTTTAATTAATTCACTCACTCCGCCACAAAGCACGGCTTGCTCGCCGAAAAGATCAGTTTCGGTCTCTTCATCAAAAGTAGTTTCGATTACTCCGGCGGTCGTAGCCTTGAGCCCCTTAGCATAAGCTAAAGCTAAATCTTTCGCCTGGCCAGTTGCATTCTGATAAATAGCAATCAATGCCGGCACGCCTTTACCCTCTTCATACATCTTTCTTACCAATGCTCCCGGTCCTTTAGGAGCAATCATAAATACATCCACATTCTTGGGAGGCTTAATCTGCTTAAAACGAATATTAAAACCGTGTGAAAAACAAAGCGCTTTACCTTTTTTTAAATTCGGCTTAATCGCATCCTGATAAACTTTGGCCTGCGCATGATCCTGAGTAAGAATCTGGATAATATCGGCCGCCTTAGCCGCTTCCGCCGCGCTGACCGGAGTAAACCCATCATTTTTTGCTAATTCAAAATTGGGGGTACCGAGCATCTCAGAAACTACAACCCTTACTCCTGAATCACGTAAACATAAAGATTGGCCCCGGCCCTGAATACCGTAACCAATAATTGCGACAGTTTTATCTTTTAATAAATTCAAATCTGCATCTTTGTCATAATAAATCTTGGCCATTAATTCCTCCCCTTAACTAGTCGCTGTCCCTAATTACTGATTGCTAATTTCCCTGTTTTAACTAATTCTTTAATCCCGAATTTATTTAATTCCTCTAAAAGCACTTTTATTTGCTGCTGATCGCCAACCGCTTCAATGATCGCCATATTAGCCTTGCTAAAAATAATCTTACCGACAAATTTTTTAAAAATCGCCTCCAGCTTGGCTTTATCCTTGGGCGCATAATTTATCTTAGCTAAAATTAACTCACGATCAAGGTGCTCCTTCTTCGTGAAATCCGTAACTGTAATTACATCAATTAATTTATTCAACTGCTTGCTAATTTGCTCCAAAATCTTGGCGTCTTTAGCTTCCACCACAATCGTCATATAAGAAATCTCAGGGTCTAATGTTTCACTTACCGCTAAAGAAGCGATATTATACCCTCGAGCGCTAAATAATCCTGCGATACGCGCTAAAACTCCGAATTTATTCTCCACCAATACTGATATCGTATGCCGCATTATGCCAACCCCTCAATCATCTTATTAATCGCTTGCCCCGACGGAACCATCGGATAGACATTTTCTTCCGGTTCAATACGAAAATCTATAAAAACTGTATTATCAATTTCAATCGCACGCACCAAAGCAGGCACTACCTCTTCTTTCTTGGTAACCAAAATCCCTACCGCCCCATAACTTTGCGCCAATAAAACATAATCTGGGCTAGTAATCGGCGTATAAGAATAACGTTTCTTATAAAATAACTCCTGCCACTGCCTAACCATGCCTAAGAAACCATTATTAAATATCAATACCTTAACGTTAATTTTATTAGCCACACAAGTAGCTAGCTCCTGAATATTCATCTGAATCGAACCATCGCCGGCAATATTAAAAACTTCCTTTTTAGGAAAACCGATTTTTGCTCCCATCGCCGCCGGAAAACCAAACCCCATCGTGCCCAATCCGCCACTAGATATAAAAGTACGCGGAGTTAAATACTTATACCATTGACATGCCCACATCTGACTCTGGCCAACCTCAGTACAAATTATGGCATCGCCCTTAGTTAACTCCCAAAGTTGCTCAAGAATATACTGCGGCTTCAACATCAGGCTATCATCTTTATAAGTTAACGGGTGCTTTTGTTTCCAGTTTTCTACCGTCTTTAGCCACGACGCAGTATCCGGAAGTTTCTTAATCGAGCTAATAAGCTCCTGAAGAATATTTTTGGCATCACCGACTATTGGGACATCCACCCGCACATTCTTACTAATCGATGAAGGATCAATATCAATATGAATAACTTTTGCTCCAGGGGCAAAATCATCCAGCCTCCCGGTTACCCGGTCATCAAAACGCGCACCAATGGCAATAATTAAATCTGATTCCATCACCGCATGATTAGCATAAGCCGTGCCATGCATTCCCAACATACCTAAAAATAATTTATCTGTCCCACAGAAACCACCCAACCCCATAAAAGTTGTAGTAACCGGAGCCTGAATCTTTTGGGCTAATTCTTTTAATTCTAAATGCGCACCAGAAGTAATCACTCCGCCGCCAGCATAAATAATTGGTTTCTTGCTGCTAGAGATTAATTTTGCTGCTTTCTTAATCTGCCCGGGATGGCCAGCATAAGTCGGCTGATAACTACGAATATTTACTTTTTCCGGCCAGATGAATTCTGTATCTGCCCGTTGCACATCTAAGGGAATATCAACCAGCACCGGCCCAGGACGCCCGCTAGAGGCAATATAAAATGCCTCAGCGATGGTCCGCGCTAAATCTTTTACATTTTTAACTAAAAAATTATGCTTGGTAATCGGGCGCGTGATTCCGGTAACATCTGCTTCTTGAAAAGCATCATTACCAATTAAATGTGTACCCACCTGGCCAGTAATTGCCACCATAGGAATAGAATCCATATAAGCCGTGGCAATTCCAGTAACTAAATTCGTTGCCCCCGGTCCACTCGTCGCCAAACAAACACCAACCTTACCAGTAGCGCGAGAGAATCCATCAGCGGCATGCGCTGCTCCCTGCTCATGACGCGTTAAAATAAGTTTAATCTCAAAATCATAAAGTTGATCAAAAATAGGTAAAACCTGGCCTCCGGGGTAACCAAAAATTACCTGAACACCTTCTTTTTTTAAAGACTCTAATAATATCCTGGCACCAATCATCTTTATTTTAAAATCGCTCCCTTATCCGCCGAAGTTACAAGCCTCGAATAACGAGAAAGGTATCCGGTCTTAATTTTTGGCTCAACCGGCTTCCAACTCTTAAATCTTTTTTCTATTTCCACCTTGGTTAATTTAACTTCCAGTTTACGATTTGGAATATCAATAATAATTGTATCATTATCTTTAATAATTGCAATCGCTCCACCCGCGGAAGCCTCCGGCGAAACATGGCCAATACACGGGCCCTTTGTTCCCCCAGAAAAACGTCCATCCGTAATTAAGGCGACAGAATCCTCCAGGGCCAACCCCACAATGGCCGCGGTAGGCGCCAACATCTCACGCATCCCTGGCCCACCGGCAGGACCCTCATAACGAATCACAATGCAATCCCCTTTTTTAATCTGATTATTCATAATCGCTCGCATTGCATCCTCTTCGCGATTATAGACACGAGCACGCCCACTAAACTTCATCATCTTTGGGTTTACTCCGGACTGCTTAACCACCGCCCCATTTGGTGCAAGGTTGCCAAATAAAACTGCAATCCCACCCTGCTGATGATATGCCTTAGAAAATGGCCGGATCACTTCTTCATCAAAGATAGTTGCGCTATCTGCAATTTCAAATGTTTTTTGCCCACTGACATTTAAAGTATTATTTAATTTAGATTTTAATCTTTTTAATACCGCAGGAATGCCTCCAGCATACTCAACATCCTCCATAAAATGCTCTCCTGCCGGCTCGATATTAGTAATATGCGGCACGCTCTTACTAATCTTATCGAAAGTTTTCAAATCCAAATCAATGCCTGCTTCATTGGCAATACTCATCAGGTGTAAAACTGTATTACTTGAGCCACCCAAAGCCATATCTACAACAATAGCATTTTCCAAAGATTTTTTTGTGATAATATCGCGTGGCTTAATATTTTTCTTAACTAATTCTACAATGCGCTCTCCGCTTGCTTGTGCAATCCTGCGTTTTTTAGCGGAACCCGCCAAAGCTGTTCCACATCCGGGAATAGACATGCCCATAGTCTCGGTTAAACAGGCCATAGTGTTTGCAGTATAAAGGCCCTGGCAAGAACCCTGCCCCGGGCAGGCCTCCATCTCTAAACATGAAAGCTCATCCTGAGAGATATCACCCTTCTTAGCGCGCGCCATACCTTCAAACGTATCATGCACAAAAGCTAATTTTCGTTTATTAAACCTACCCGAAAGCATTGGCCCGGCAGTAACCATAATTGCCGGAATATTTAAACGCGCAACCCCCATCAACATTCCGGGAGTAATTTTATCGCAATTAGTTAAACAGATAATTCCATCTAATTGATGTGCGTTACAAACTGTTTCGATAGTATCAGCAACAATTTCCCGTAAAGCCAAAGGATAACACATGCCCAAATGGCCCATAGCAATTCCGTCGCAAATACCCGGTACACCGAATAAAAACGGCACCCCTCCTCCATAACAAACTCCACGCTCAATAAATCTCTCCAAATCACGCATCCCGATATGCCCGGGGATAAGATCAGTAAATGAAGTGGCCACGCCGATAAACGAACGGCATAAATCTTTTTTAGACAGGCCCGTAGCATGCAAAAGCGCCCGATGCGGCACTCTATCCAAACCCTTTTTTATTTGATCAGATCTCATTTAGCACCCCCTGCGTTTCTAATCATAATTATCAAGAACTACTATTTTAATCCGCACCTTCTCCGTCATGAACCACCCCAGGAGCATCCTGGCGCTTACGCGAGATCACTCTTTTTAAAGTAACATATTTATCAACTAGAGCAGCATTATTTACGGCATTTAGCTGTTTAAAAAGAAAATCAAATTTATTTTCAATCTCACCAGCAATGGCATCACGAATAGGCTGGGCCAAACTCATAATCTCTTTCTTAAACGCTCCTAAGGCTTTTTTTCTGGTCTTATAGAAAAACTGCTCTTGGGTTTCCCCTTCCTTAGCCTCATTGGCAGCATTAATTTTCAGCCAATCATAAATCCTACTCTTTAAATCCGCGGGAAAATGCTTAGAATCAAAAATCATATTTTGAAAGCCCGTCGCCAGATGCACCTCGCAAGCTTCACATTCAGCAAACTTATGAAATGCCTCTTCCGGTAAAGTTGAAGCACCGTGCTGCACTGCACCGGCTAAACCAAATTCTTTACGCGCCAATGCAGAAAGATTTTTTAAAGTCTCAAAATCCAATTTAACTTGAGCAATTGATCCATCGGGCAGGACCACTCCACCGTGTGAGGTACCAGTCTGGATAGAAATCTTACTAATCCCCACCAAACCTTTACGTAAACGCTGCTTAAAACCGGCCATAAATGCCCGCAAATCCTCAGGTGTAGAATTTTGATGCCCAACCTCTCCAATCTCTCCACCCACCGAAACGGTGATCCCCTTTGGCTCGATGCGGCGAATAAACTGTGTCAGCTTAGCGCAGACCTGATAATTTAAATACTGTTGATCAATTATTCTCGGCTTACTTAAATCTACTAAAGTTGAAGAATCAATATCAATATTATAAAACCCCGCGCCAATCGCTTCGGTAATTATGGCCTGTAGCGCCTCGATCTCTTTATCCGGATTCTGTTGGTATTTCTTTAAATTTGCCTGAAAATGATCACCCTGAATAAATACCGGGCCGGTATAATTTTCTTTGATTGCTGCCGCTAGAATTACCGCAGAATATTAAACCGGAGCCTGAGCAGTGTAACCCATCTCAGATTTAGCAATTTCAAAGATAAAAGCCTTAGAGTTATTCTTTTTACCCACCCTAAATAAGGCTCTGGCCAAATCATAAGTTAAACTACGAATATTAATAGCCGGCACCGTAGAGCCGCTAAACTCTTCTTTACCCCGCGCCATATAGTAATCCTGAATACTAGAAGGATAAATCCCTTTCTTATAGGCAATATCAGTAATCTTCTTGGCCAATTTATTTTTCAAAAGCAGATCATCAGCCATAACTAAACTCGTTACAATTTTATCAATCTCCAACGGTTTTCTTCCCATTTTGACATTTCTCCTAAATAGATCCTGCGCTTAAACTTTTAAAATTTCTTAACGCTCAGGATTAAGTTCAGGCAATAATTTATGTCAGGCTATACACTTCATAAATTATACCCTCACTTAAGTTAAAGTTTTAATGAGTTTATAAAAATGCTCAACTTTCAATTCTTTTTTCTGTATCGCCACCTGAAAAGCAACTTCAATAATTTTACCACAAGCCAATCCTACAACTAAATCAGTTTTACCAGCCATTAAACAATCCACGGCCGCTTTACCAAGATTTAAAGCCAGGGCTCGGCTAACCGCGGTTGGCCGGCCGCCTCTTTGCACATGGCCTAAAACCACCGTGCGCGTCTCCAGGCCGGTCATATCCGTTATTTGCCTGCCGATATCGGCAGCTTTACCTGCCCCTTCAGCAATAACAATAATCCAACTCATCTTTCCCACTAAATTACCATGCACGATATCATGACAGATCAGATTAAGATCCAATTTTATTTCCGGAATAATTACCTCTTCACATCCTCCGGCAAGCGCCACCGTCAAAGCAATAAAACCCGACTCCCTGCCCATTACTTCCACCACAAAAATCCGCTCCATACTAGTAGCCGTATCACGGATTTTATCAATCGCATCCAAAGCAGTATTAATCGCCGTGTCTGTACCAATAGTATACTCTATGCCGTTAACATCATTATCAATTGAAGCCGCAACGCCGACACAAGGAATATTAAATTTTTTATAAAATTCATGCGCGGCGGCAAAAGATCCATTACCGCCAATAACCACTAAGCCATCAATATTATTCTTTTTAATTGTCTGATAAGCCCGATTCTGCCCTTCTTCGGTTCTAAACTCAGAACAACGTGCAGTCTTAAGCACCGTTCCACCCTGCCCAATAATTCCCGATACAGAACGGTGATCTAAGGGTTTTAACTCTTCATTAATCAAGCCCCACCAACCGCGAAAAACACCCATCACCTCTAACTTCTGGCTAATACCATAACGCACAACAGAACGAATCGCCGGATTCATCCCCGGGGCATCACCACCAGTAGTTAATACTGCGATTTTCTTTAACATTTATTCCAATCCCTCTAGATTCATATCGCGAGGACACTCCAAGGTATAAGTATAAAAAATTTCCTGCTTAGCTTTAGGCTCCAGCTCAATCTCCCAACGCCAAATACCCTTTTTATTCTTCCAATCCTTGTCTTTCGGCGCTAAGTTAACATTAACGATATTTACCTTTATCTTCTCATTCTCAGATACCGGCATTGCTTCAAACAAATTAACTTTAATCTTTTTATTTTTATAATTTTCAACCGTCATTTTAAACTTATAAGTTACTTTACGGTTAGGAGAAGGAATATTAGCGATAAACACATCATCAATTTTCTTCTCCAGCTGTTCCCGCTTAATCTTTACATTTTCATCTACGCCTAAATATAAATCAAACTCCTCACTTGGCCCAGCGCTCTTAATATTACCCTGGCCCACAAAATCTCCTTCCAAAAATATATTTACCCTTCCGCCTAAAAGTTGCTGATCTTTAGCATTGATAACCTCACTAACCAAATAGGCATAAGGCGACAGCCGAGGGTAAACAGAATACTCAAAATTTCCTTTAAGTGTCTGAGAAGAAATCGGAAGCTTATACTCAGAGCCATCAGTATTTAAGGTCGCTGGACGCGAAAGCTTATAAACTACCGCGACGCCTTTTGCCTCTGATTGAGCAAAGTTATAAACAGCCTTTCTAGAATCAACAGCTGACTCAGGCATTGACTCCAAAGCTGCACTTCTAGCTGCACTAAAAGTCGTGTTTGCTTTTCGCCTTATTTTATCATCATAATTATCATCCTGAGACATCTGTCTGGGCGCATAAGGACGGATAAACCAGCTTTGTACTTCAGGCATGTTTCCGGAAACATTAACTTGCGCCGTAGAAAGCAGCATCTCTACATCTTCCCAATTATCACCGCTCGACTGCTTAACCATACCAAAAGAAATTAACTCAACTTCAGATTTAGTAAAATCAGCACGGGCATCATAAACCGGATGCCAATTTACACCTGCGACCCGATAAGCTGCTTTAAGATTAAAATTACCAGGCTTTACCACCTCCAACTCTACCGCAATCGAAGTATGATATTTATGGTTAACCGTAGAAATATTATTTAACTCCTCATTCAACGCATTCAATTTTTTCTGCGCTTCCCTTATGGATAATTCCGTATCTACTATTTCTTTATAATTTTCGCGTAATTTTGTATCTAAAAATTTAAGCGTATTTTCTAATTCTTCTGCTTGCGGCATTTTACTAACTAAATCCTTTGGCAATTGGCCATTAGAAAATAATCTTACTGAATCTAAAAATTCTTTCTTATCAAGCAAAACTAATTTAACATTATTCATTCTTTTTACATCATCGCTAATCAGCTGAATCTCATCCTGCAATTGCCTAACCTTGTCTGCCGAGGATTCCTTTAAAAATTCTTTCTTAAAAGAAGCGCTCAGAATCTTTACCTCAGCGCTGCCTTCTCCGGACACGCGTAAAGAATTTTCATCGATTTGAGGGACAATATTCGGAAAAATTATCTTTTGCGTGCCCTGGCTTAAATTAAAAGAAGCTGAGCGGCTAACCAAGGCCCCTTGAGTATAAACCGTAACCTGATTTATCTTAGAATCTGCTACTAAATCCTGAGCATAAACAAATAAAGGAAATAAAAAAATACAAGACAACGTAAAAAATAATTTCTTCATTATCCCTCCTCTACTTTTTTAAGTCCCCATCTCCCAGCTAGCTAAATATTTCTTCTGTTGAGCAGTCAATACATCGATTTTAATCCCCATGGATTTAAGTTTAAGCGCGGCAATGTTCTTATCGATATTTTCCGGAACCGTATAAACCTGCTTTTGCAATTTACGATAATTCTTAGCCATATATTCCGCAGAAAAAGCCTGATTAGCAAAAGACATATCCATCACACTAGCCGGATGCCCTTCCGCAGCAGCTAAATTAATCAAACGACCCTGGCCTAAAAGATAAATCTTACGATTATTTTTTAAAGTATACTCTTCTACAAAATCGCGAGTTGCTCGCTTAGATTTTGCAATTGCCTCTAAACCCGAAATATCAATTTCAACATTAAAATGGCCAGAGTTAGCAACGATAGCGCCATCTTTCATTAAACTAAAATGCTCTTTACGGATAACATTAATATCGCCGGTAACCGTAACAAAAATATCTCCAATTTTAGCGGCCGCTTTAATCGTCATCACCTCGAAACCATCCATGCATGCCTCTAAAGCCCGCAAAGGGTCAACTTCAATCACTATAACTTTAGCCCCCATGCCTTTTGCGCGCATCGCCGTACCTTTGCCGCACCAACCATAACCACAAACTACAAAATTAGATCCGGCAATTAATTTATTCGTCGAACGAATAATTCCGTCAAGTGTAGATTGGCCTGTTCCATAACGATTATCAAAAAGATGTTTAGTTAAAGCGTCATTAACCGCAATTATAGGATAACGCAATTTTCCTTCTTCTGCCAAAGCCCGCAGCCGAATCACCCCGGTGGTTGTCTCTTCCGTACCACCAATAATATTTGCATGCATTCCAACTGGACGCTGATGAATAGTACTTACCAGGTCTGCACCATCATCCATCGTAATATCCGGTTTAATTTCTAACACAGATTTCATATGCACATAATAAGTTTTAGTATCCTC
>CAYHRM010000040.1:0-10070 GCA_964359035.1 uncultured Planctomycetales bacterium | reverse complement strand
TGTTCCAGCATGGAAGCCTGGTTACGCGGGACAAATTTTGATTAAACTTTACAATTTACTGACTGTGATGAGGGTGAAGTGGTGCGTTATTTTAGGATGAGCGTGCAAGTCTTAAGAGAAATTAGCCAGGCCCCAGTTGCCTCTTACCTATTAAAAGATAAGATCAAAGAAACTATCCATGTAATTAACCGCGATATTGTTGACGCCGAAAAGCAACTGCGTGAGGGATAAATAAAAAATAGAAACGATCCCTTTATTTCAGGGGACACCCTACCGATTAGGCCAGGGTCTGACCCTGCTTTAGGATGAGATAATCTGCGAGGATTTTTTTATGGTCAAAAGCAAATTCGAGTTTTCCTATTTGATTTAATTTAATCACTTTAATATCCGCTGCGTCATCTCCGGCCTTAGGGATCCCTTTAGCTTTAGCAATAAAAACCGTTCCAATAGTATGAAATCGAGGATCACGCGCAGGATCTGAATAAGTATGAAACTGCTTAACTTCAGTTAAATCTAAATTTGTTTCTTCTTTGGCTTCTCGAACCACCGCCTCCTCCAAACTTTCCCCATCATCCACAAAGCCTCCGGGCAAAGCCCAACCAAAAGGCGGATTACTACGCTTAATAATTACGATCCCTTCAGGCAATTCGATAATCGCATCCACCGTTACATATGGACCGCCAGATAACTTAGTAGTCACATATTCTAAATATCCCAATACCCCTTTTTTAAAAATCGTAAATGCCTCTTCATTATTCAAACAAAAAATTATTTCTTTAAGCGAAGTTTCAGTTTGGCGCAAATATCTTAAAATCTCCTGCGCCATAATCTTGGCCGATGCCAACAACACAAAACCTCCGGTACCGCAACCTAAAGCCGGGAAAACGATTGAACTAATTTTTAATTCTCCAGCTAAGATTAATGAATTTTTACAAGCATTACGAATTTTTATTTCATCGGTCTTAAAATCCATTCCCATCGTGGCGGCATGAATCACATACTTTACTGCCAACTCACCAGCACCAGTTTGGATAGCTTGGCCAATCTCTATCGGAGCTTTCTTTACCGCCTCTTCCTCAATAATCTTGCCACCCTTACGCTTAATTGCCCCCGCCACTCCCCCACCCATAAGCAATTGGTTATTCGCAGCATTCACAATCGCCTCAGCCCGTAACTCAGTAATATCCCCCATTAAAACCTTAATTTCCGTATTTTTAATTTTCATGTTTTAGATCTACCAATAAAATGGTTCGAAATACTTAATCGAATCAAAAAAATCATTAAATTTAATAATCGAAAGCTCATTTGAATATTTATCCGTCCAAGGCCTAATCCGTTTATTCTTTTTAGGATTAAATTTGTTCCAATTAAACTCTGTGATCAATTTATTAAACATCCCCTCATCCCAGCTCAGAGCAAACCATAGTGAAGAGAAACATTCCTTTTTCACATTTTGTGGATTTCTTTTATAACAACCATAAGCTTTTAAATAATTGGCATTACTAAATAAAACCGGAACAAAATCAAGGTACCGGTTAGAGATATGAAACAATATCACTCCGCCTTTTTCTAAATGCTTTCTATATTCATTGATCGCTTCAGTCGTTAATAAGTGCACCGGAATAGCATCACCGCTAAAAGCATCAATCACTAAAAGATCGTAGGATTTTTTCTTTTGTTCACTGATAGCAATCCGCGCATCCCCAAAAATAAAATTGATTTTACCTTTTGAGTTTTTAGTAAAAGTAAAAAGATTCTGCGAGATAAAATACATATCCGGATCAATTTCATAATAATCTATATTTTGATCCGCTTTAGCATAAGCCGCTAACCCTCCGGTACCTAAACCTACCAAACCAATATTTTTTAAGCTTATTTTCGGTGAACCTAGAAACTCTCCCACCGGAGTAAGCGGATGATAATAATTAAAGGGCTGATTTTCTCTCTGTTTATCTTTAAATTGAGCTCCATGCACCGTCGCGCCATGCAAAAGTATATATTTTCCGTCCTCACTATAAACATTATATACTCCATAATAATTGCGATGCCTATAAATATAACTCTTATTCGCCCATAAAGAATCGACATAAGCTGTTATCAATAGCACCATTAAAATACTAAAAAAAACCACGCGAGGATTTTTAGCCAAACGAGAATAACAAATTTTAAATATTACAAAAATTATAATAACACCAAAAACATTATAATGCTTAAACATCAGCGGCCAATACATCAGTGCTACCAAGATATAACTGACAAGAAAAATATTTTTCCAACCAAAATTCTGACGCTTAGTGCCGATAGCCATCGCCAAAGCAATAATTGCCAGGCCCACAAGATACTCAAAAACCGAAACAGCAAATAACGGAATAATCCAAGCTGTAAATAAACCTCCGAAAAATCCACCGGCTGCGATAACTAAATAGAATACCGGCATATTGCTTAAATTAACCGGTTTAGTTTTACTAAGTTGATACTGGCAAAACATGCAGGTATGAAATAAAAACCCACAAAAAATAACTAAATCTAAAATAAAAGGAAAAATTCTCATCGAGGCGGTAAAAAATACCAATATGCTCCAAGCAAAGGTTAGATAGAACTTTTCCGTAATCCAGGCAGGCGTCCAAGGTTTACGTTTAAAAATCAGAACAAATGAAACCAGATAAATGCACAAAGGAACAATCCACAATAAAGGAATCGGGGCAATTTCATAAGTAAGAATATTCGTCACCGAAAGAAACATCACTACCCCGGCGGCACTAAAAAGAAACCACCGAACACAATCCTGTTTTGAAATGCCTACTAGGCTTAAATTTTTAACGATATTATCTTCCCGCTTTGTCTTAATCGCAAACACCGCATAAACAATCAGCCCAAGGAGTAAAAAATACATTATTCTCCACAACAAAAGCTGTTGATTTAAATCAAATAACACTTCGAATAGAAATGGATAACTAATCAACGCGGCAAATGAACCCAAATTAGATAAAGCGTATAAAGTATACGGATTAGACTTTTCTTTTAAATCAGAATCCGCCAGCCAAGACTGCAATATTACGCTAGTTGTAGAAAGAACAAAAAATACCGGACCGATTGTCCAAATAAGCTGTAAAAAAACATTTAAAACAAGTGGTACACTTAAATTAACCGCACCAATTTCAGGGAATGCTTTACCCGGAAAACATAACAAAGGCAAAAAAGATAAGCAAAAATAAAGTAAACTATATTTTTTTATCTTTGTTTTGCTAAGTATAACGTAAGAGAAAAAATACCCCAGAAACAACACTGCCTGAAAAAAAACCACGCAAGAGCCCCAAACCAGATAACTACCTCCAAAATTAGGCAGCAGGATTTTAGAAACTATCAGTTCAATCTGGAACAAAAGAAAGGCAGCTAAAAAAGTTATAGTATTTAAAACGGTTATTTTTTTCATTAATTATTCTCCGATTATTTTAACTAATACACGTTTTTTCCTCTGCCCGTCAAATTCACCGTAAAAAATCTGTTCCCAGGGGCCAAAGTGCAATTTACCATCGGTCACTGCCACCACTACCTCCCTACCCATAAGCGTACGCTTTAAATGCGCATCCGCATTATCTTCACCGGAGAGATTATGCTGATATTTATCTTTCCCAAAAGGAGCTAACTTCTCCAGCCATAAAGAAAAATCCTGGTGCAACCCGCTTTCATCATCATTAATAAAAACACTCGCTGTAATATGCATCGGATTAACCAAACAAAGGCCTTCTTTAATTCCGCTTTTATTTAAAGCCGCCTCAACCTGATCGGTGATATTAATAAACTCCTGACGATTCCTGGTATTAAAAATTAATTCCTGAGTATAGGCTTTCATCACCATCTCCCGGTTTTTAATTTTTTAACTAGAGGAAATTTTTTTAAAGCGCAAAGTGAGTCCTGAATCTTATGTTTAGGCAAAGAATAAGCCGTAAGTTTACCGGAAAGGAATTTATCATAACCGGCTAAATCCATCAAACCATGCCCACTATAACAAAATAAAATTACTTTCTGTTTTCCTTCTTGTTTAGCCTTTTTAGCTTCATCAATCGCACAAGCAATCGCGTGAGCCGTCTCCGGAGCCGGAATCGTCCCTTCGGTTTTTGCCCAAAGCAAAGCTGATTCATAACATTTAATTTGATCGTAAGCGCGCGGTTTAATTAAACCCTCTACTGCCGCCTGACTAACCAGCGGAGCCATACCATGATAACGCAATCCTCCGGCATGAATCGGTTCCGGCACAAACTGATGGCCCAGCGTATACATCGGTAATAACGGAGTCAGCCCGGCAATATCACCAAAATCGTAAGCAAACGGCCCCTTAGTTAAAGTCGGACAAGCCGTCGGTTCAACCGGGATTATCTCGATTTTCTCTCCATGAATTTTATCGCAAATAAAAGGAAAGGCAATCCCTGCAAAATTACTTCCCCCGCCAACACAACCGATCACTACATCCGGCTTATTCTCCTTAGCCATTTTCAACTGTTTTTTAGCCTCCAAGCCAATAATCGTCTGATGTAATAAAACGTGATTAAGTACACTGCCCAAAGAATAACGGGATTTACCACTCTTATCCGATAAAGCATCCTCTACCGCCTCGCTAATCGCAATACCTAAGCTTCCCGGGGTATGCGGCATTTTTTTAAGAATCTCTCTGCCGACATGCGTATGAGAACTCGGGCTAGCCAAACATTCTGCCCCCCAGGTTTGCATCATAGTTTTACGCATAGGCTTCTGGTCAAAACTAATACGTACCATATAGACCCGGCATTTGAGTCCAATTAAATTACAAGCAAACGCTAGAGCACTACCCCACTGTCCAGCTCCGGTTTCCGTAGTTAATCTTTTAATCCCAAATTTTTTATTGTACCAGGCCTGAGCCACCGCCGTATTAGGCTTATGGCTACCGGCAGGGCTCACACTTTCATCTTTATAATAAATGCGCGCGGGAGTCTTTAAATATTTTTCTAAAGCCAAAGCCCTGCGCAGCGGCGCTGGCATCTAGGCTCCTTATTTTAATTAATAAAAATTATTTTTTAAAAAGCATGTGCGCTAACCCCTGGATAATATTACCAACCTCCGCCTTAAAAGTATACTTTGGCTCATCCAGCGTACCATTTAATTTAATTACGCCAAATCTACCACCCTGGCCGACAATAGCGGTAGTCACATCCCTAATTGTACCTTCCAAAGGAACCATCTCTCCAATTATATGTACATCTAAAGCTCCCTCTAATGAACGATCAAAACCAATTTTTATGGAGCCGGCCAACTCCACGATGGGGCTAATTAATTTTAAATTATCCGTATAAATAAATTTATCTTTTAATAAAAAATCACCACTACAGGCTTTAAACTCTATGTTCCCCAAATCTTTAGCTAATAACAATTTACCTAATCCCTGAAGTAAATTTAATTCTCCTATTCTTCCATGGCTCACGGCAAAGCTGCCGGCTGCGCTAAGCTTATTTAAATCACTACCTGCCCCATTAAGCTTAATCTCTCCCAGGAAAATTCCCGCAATATTTTTAGCCCGAGAAGGAGTATCATTTTTAAGTTTTTCTAAATTAATCCCACTAGCGCTTAGTTCCAACTGATAAGCAAGATCCTTAGTATTAAGATTCAATCCGCCAGAACCTTGAATCACTCCGTCATAAAAAGTAGCGTAAGCTGCCGGTATCCTGTTTGTTCCTTGCTCCTGTAAAAAATCCAAAGAGAAATCCGTCGCCTTTAAGCCATACAAAGAAAAATTACTACTCGTAGATTTTGCCTGCAAATAACAATTTTTAAAATCTAGGACAGGCCCGCTTAAATTAAATTCTATATTCAATTGACCGGATGGAGAACTCGCCTTCATCAGCGGCACCTTCTCCAATAACTTATTTAAATTACTTAGCTCTAAATTAATTCTGCCGGTTAAATCCACCTGGGGCTTAGCCGAGTCGGATTGATCAATATCACCGCTAACTAAAAACTGCGAATCAAGATATTTACCTTTAAGTTGAGCAATCTTAATTTTTTTACCCAATAGATCAAAATCTCCAGCCACGGATAAATCCTCAGCGTAAAGTTTTAATTTAATCTTCGGGGTAGTAAAATCAAAAAGTGTTCCGTTGCTTTGATAACTTACTCCCTGATATTTAAATTTCGTATCCAGCCAACTTAAACCCTGTTGGCTAAATTCAACTTTCGCGCCAATACCTTCAATTGGACTATTCAGTTTATCCAACTTTAAACCTGCGTCTGTAATATCCAGGCTGCCCCGCACTACCCAAGCACCCTGATTATCCGGATGTATTTTTATAGACAACTCCGCTTTACCGCTAGCCGAATTAATTAAAGAAAATTTAAATTTATCTTTAGCAATAACCGGTAGAATGCTCAAATCAAAATCCGTCTTAATGTTTAGCACTTGAGTACTAAAATCTTTAATCCCCAGCTTGATTTTAAAAGGTACTCCTAACAACTCCGCCTTTAAGCTATCGGCAATTAAAGAATTCTGATTAAAAACAAACTTGCCGCTCAAATTCTGTACCTGCCCTAAAAACTCTAATCCTAATATATTTGCTTGCTGAATATCGCAAGCGCCCTCAAAGGTAAGTTTTTTAGTTTCTAAATTATAGTCAATTTTACTTTGCAGGCTAGAGTTTAATTTGGCTTTTAAATTATCTTTAGTAAAAATTAAATTGTCCCCCTTAGAAGTAAGATTAACTTGCAGCATTTTATTTTTAAGGTTAACTTGGGCCTGCAAATCTATCAATCCGGAAAACAGATTACCCAAATCACTGTAATAAGCGCTAAACTCAGTCGTGGATAGATCTTTAAGGGTAAGATTACCTACCAACTCCTGGCTTAAAATTTTATATTCTCCGGAAACATTGATAAAAACCAACGGTTGACTAACCAGCTCTGCAGAGAGATTAAACTTTAATTTTACCGGTAAACCCAACTGCAAGTTAAGCTGAATATTTTTAATTTCTTTTCTAAATTTAGTCGCTAGCGTATCATCCTGAAAAACAATATTACCATTGGAAATGGTAAGCTTAAAAACCGCAAGGCTAAAATCTGATTTTTTAGCCGCTGGATTGGTAAGCACAAAAAAATCCTGCAGATTAAAACTTTTATCCGTGCGGCGCTGGAGAAAAATATACGGGGCTTTAAGATTTATACTTGGAATGATAATTTGCTTTTTAAAAATAGGCCAAATAAAAATTGTACAAGTCGCTTGGCGCGTACTTAAAATCACTTCCTGGTTATCGGAAATTACCAAGTCACGTAAAACCAACCCTTTAAAAAAACTAAACTCCAGAGATTTTAAAGTGACATTTTTCCCGGTTTGCTGGGCCAGCGTAGAAACAATCAGTGATTTGATTTTTTTCGGCAGGAGTACTTTATTTAAATATACAGAACAACCAAAAAGAATTAAAAGTATAATTATTACAATTATAATAAATTTCTTCATTTCCGGGATTTAATGAGCTTGGCGGCTAGCCTCCAAGCCTCCAGCTTATTTTTAATCTTACCGATAGCCTGGGCCTCTTCTAGTTCCGCGAGCAGCTTCCCAATCAAAGGCGAAGCCGGCAATTTAAATTTTTCCATCAGATCATTACCGTTTAAAAAACGCACTAATTTCTTTTCATCTTTCTTCTTTAATAATTTACGAATCAAAGCCTTAACTGTTTTTTCATGACCCAGGCGTGAAAACGCGCTAGTCTGCGGCCCCTTAGTGGCACGCTGATCGGCTAATGATAATAAAAGCACGGCTAAGGCCTCATTGCCAGTATCACGAAAATAACGAAAAATTGCCCGCGCAGTCGGATGCGGGTTATTCGCCAGATACCCCGGCCTTAAATGCCAGAGCACAACCCTCTCTAAAACCCGGCCCTCATCATTAGATAATTTTAATCTACGCGAAATTATGCGCGTTAAACCTAAGCCTATTCTTTCATGGCCATGGAAAATTATTTTTCCTTTTTCCCTGCGCAAAGCCTTAGGCTTGCCAATATCATGCAAAATACAAGCTAACTTTAAGAGGCTGGCTCTTTTACGTAAACCCGCGACCTCCTCCTGCAGATAATCATCGATCGCCGGAGTTTTTTTCGCCCCCTTAATGATTAGCTCAAATTGACTCAAAGTTTCTAGGGTATGCTGCCAGACATCCAGATGATGATACGGCCCCTGCCCAATCCTGCGCATCGGCTTGATTTCCGGAAAAATAATCTCTAAAATCTTTAATTTATCCAGGCTGACTAAACAAGTATGCGCTATAGAGCTGTCCAAAATCTTAAATAATTCTTCCCGAATACGTTCGCAAGATACATCATTAATTTTATTTTTTTCTTTTTTAGCCAAACGTAATGTTTCCTTATTCAAACTAAAGCCAAGTGTACAGCTAAAACTAAAAGCCCGCAGTATTCTTAAGGGATCTTCTTTAAAAGAGCCAGGCCCGGTAATCTTGATTATCTTAGCTTTAAGATCAGCCCGGCCGGAATACGGATCAATAATCAAGCTGTTTAAATCTTGCTGCCCAAATACTTCCTCTAAGCCTAAGGCCATAGAGTTTATCGTAAAATCCCGATGCAACAGGTCTTTTTCTAAGGTTGCGGCACGAAAATCTGAAAAATCAAAGGTATAAATTTTCTGATTTATTTTTTTAACTAAACGACAAGCAGCATGCTCTTCATCTAAAACCACAAAAGCGCACCTTAATTCCCTTGCCAGCTTAGCGCCAAATTTTAATGCGCCGGATTTCAAACAAAAATCAAAATCCGGATTCTCCCTGGTTCTTTCTAAAATTAAATCCCGCAAAACTCCGCCCACCAAATATAATTTCACTTTCCTAGATTTAGCAAAACCATAAATCGGATTTAAGATATTCTTGTCTTGTAGGCTAAATTTAAGCATGATTTAATTAAAAATAAATGGGGACGTTTCTATTTATCTTAAGGCTTCTCTTTATTAAACAGTTCATACTGCTTAATAATCTCATCTTCGACTAAAATCGGCGCATGAAACCTCACCGCCAAAGCAATACTATCACTAGGCCGGGCATCAATAGTCTTAAACATACCTGCGGCAGTTTTAATAATAATCTTAGCATGAAAAGTGTTTTCTTCTAATTTATCAATAATAACTTTTTCCACAGTAGCCTCAAAATCCTTAATGATCATATAAATTAAATCATGGGTCAAGGGCCGCGGAGGGTTAAAACCACTGATTTTTAATTTTATAGCGGAGGCTTCATTTAGCCCGATCACAATCGGTAAAATCCTCAAGCCCCCTTTTTCTTTTAAGGCAATCAGCTGATCATGCCTTTTTTCATCAATTACGATTTTACTTAACTCCATCTCAATCATCAATACTCCTACGTATTCTAAGCCATTAAAAATAACTAACACCTATAGGCATTTATTATAAAGCCTGAGGAAGCTATTTACAAGAAAATTAAGAATCTAGATTAGCCGCCTTACAATATTGATCCGCTGTTGACGAAATTCTACACAATCATTCGAGCGCAACTTACAGCGAATGCGGCTTTCAACTTGGCCGTTGACTTTAACCTCACCTGACTGGATGCATTGTTTGGCCGCTGCGCCGCTAGCCACCAGCTCCAACACTTTAAGTAAATTATCCAACTCAATGAAATCAGATTTTAATTGAAAATCCATACTTAAACACCTTTATTTTTAAATTTAAACGCCAAATGTTTAACAATAAGTTTTAGAGCTTTCTTAAGTAAACTCTTACCTGGCTCTTTGCGATGCCAAGGTGAAGCGCCTGAAGGATGAGGCAAGGGAATCAAATCAAAAGAATGCCCCTGGCAAGTTACTACAAACTTTTGGCCAATGATCTGGTCAAGCTTTTGTAACGGAATAAATTGGGCAATCGCCAACTTGCCCACCGGAATAACTAAAGCCGGCTTAAGAATATCTAATTCACGCTTAAGCCAAACGGAACAATTTAACACCTCCTGTGGCGACGGCACCCGATCTCCACCCGTAGGATTCTTCCCAGGAAAACAACGACACACTGCCGCCATATATATAGAAGCGCGA
>CAYHRM010000039.1:1575-10181 GCA_964359035.1 uncultured Planctomycetales bacterium | reverse complement strand
CCAACTTCAGTAGTTGAATATCCCATTTTTCCTGCGGCTAAGGATTTTAAATCTTTATTCACTAATTTAATCACCGCGTTTTCAATCGCTTTACCAGCTTCTATTTCACCCAAATTTTCTAGCATCATCCCGGCAGCACAAATCGCCGCCAAAGGATTAATCACATTTTTACCGGTATATTTTGGCGCGCTTCCACCGATCGGCTCAAACATCGATACACCTTGCGGATTAATATTACCACCGGCAGCAATACCCATCCCACCCTGAATCATTGCTCCCAAGTCTGTAATAATATCACCAAACATATTTTCCGTAACAATCACATCAAACCACTCTGGATTTTTCACAAACCACATGGTTGTGGCGTCAACATGAGCATAATCCGTAGTGACATCCGGATACTCTTTAGCTACTTCATTAAATGTACGCTGCCAAAGATCCCAGGCAAAGGTCAAAACATTAGTTTTACCGCAAAGGGTCAGCTTCTTTCTTTTATTACGTTTGCGCGTAAATTCAAAAGCGTAACGAATACAACGCTCAACCCCTTTACGCGTATTATAAGAAATCTGAGTCGCCACTTCATTGGCGGTCCCTTTATCCTTAAATTCCCCCATACCTTTATATAGGCCTTCAGAATTCTCACGCACCACCACAAAATCAATATCTTCAGGTTTTTTATCCTTTAAGGGGCAATAATTAGAATTATAAAGCTTAACCGGGCGAAGATTAATATACTGATCAAGAGCAAACCTTAACTTAAGCAACACGCCAGTCTCAATAATGCCGGGTTTTACATCCGGATCCCCTACTGCACCTAGATAGATTACATTATATTTTTTTAACTCCGCGACATCGCCATCATCAACCAGTTTGCCGGTTTTTAAATACCTCTGGCCGCTAAAATCAAAAAACTTAGTCTCGTATTTAAAATTAAATTTCTTAGCCGCCGCTTGTAAAACTTTTAAACCTTCATTAACTACCTCTGGGCCAGTTCCATCACCAGGAATTACTGCGATTTTATACATTTTTTCACCCAATTAATTAGGCCGCCACTAGCAACAATCTGTTGCAAAAAATCTGGAAAGGCCTGTGTTTTATAATTTTTCCCTTGAGTAATATTTTTAATTACACCGCTGGCTAAATCTATTTCAATTATATCACCATCATTAATCAACTCCACATCACAAGACTCTAAAAATGGTAAACCAATATTAATAGCGTTTCTAAAAAAAATAGCCGCAAAACTTTTAGCAATTACCGCCGCTACTGCGCACCCCTTAATCGCTACGGGGGCATGCTCCCGGCTAGAACCACAACCAAAATTTCTTCCCGCCACAATTATATCTCCGGGGCTAACGGCCTGAGAAAAATTAGGGCTAATCGTCTCCATACAATGCTTACCCAATTCTTTTGGATCAGTAGAAACTAAATATTTAGCGGCGATAATATCATCAGTATTAATATCATCGCCAAATTTATGTACCTTGCCCTTAATAATCATTTTATCCGTCCGGGATGCGTAATTTTACCGGTAATTGCCGAGGCTGCAGCCACTGCCGGATTAGACAAATACACAAAAGATTTTGGAGATCCCATTCTGCCTAAAAAGTTTCTGTTAGTTGTAGCAATCGCTACCTCACCATCAGTTAAAATACCCATATGCCCGCCCAGGCATGGGCCACAAGTCGGAGTTGAAAATACTCCACCAGCTTTAACAAATATTTCCGCCAGCCCTTCTTTTACTGCTTGTAAATAAATCTTTTGCGTAGCCGGAAATACAATTAATTTGATTCCTTTGGCCACTTTTTTCCCTTTAAGCAAAGAAGCAGCGATACGTAAATCTGAAATCCTGCCGTTAGTACATGAGCCAATGACCACCTGGTCAACTTTTACGTCCTTCAAGCTACTTACCGGCTTAACATTACTAGGTAAATGTGGGCAAGCAACCATCGGCTCTAATTTAGTCATATCCCATTCATATGTTTTTTCATAGATGGCATCCAGATCTGAATGGTAAAATTTAGATTTACGCTTAAAACCGGCGACAAATTTTTTAGTAATCTCGTCCGGCTCAATTAACCCCGCCCGGCCACCGGCCTCAATGGCCATATTGCAGATCGAAAAACGATCATCCATACTTAATTTTTTAATTACCGGGCCACAAAATTCCATTACTTTATATAATGCGCCATCAACACCAATCTGGCCAATCGTATAAAGAATTAAATCTTTACCACCCACCCATTTATTAAGCTTACCTTTATAGATGAATTTAAGCGTCGCCGGAACCTTCAACCAACATTTACCGTCAATATACGCGCGAGCTAAATCCGTAGAGCCCATCCCTGTTGCATAAGCCCCTAGCGCGCCATAAGTACAAGTATGCGAATCCGCACCAATAACTAAATCTCCAGGTAAAACAATCCCTTTTTCCGGTAAGAGTGCGTGCTCAATACCCATCTGTCCAATTTCAAAATAATTCTTAATCCCTTGCTCTTTAGCAAAATCCGCTAGAATCTTGCACTGATTAGCACTCTTTAAATCTTTAGCCGGGGCAAAATGATCCGGAACTAAAACAATTTTATTTTTATTAAACACCTGCTTAAAACCAGATTTCTTAAATTCTGATATCGCTAGTGGCGCAGTAATATCATTCGCCAAAGCCACATCAACACTCGCCTCGATAAACTCACCTGGCTTAATCGCCTTTTGGCCAGAATGCTTTAATAAAATTTTTTCTGCAATGGTATACCCCATATTTTAAAATCCTAAATAAATGGGGACGCTTCTATTTTTTCATATTTAAAAAATAGCAAATAAATAGAAACGTCCCCTAATTTTTAGCCTATAAATTTCTTAACAATTAACGAGGCGTTGTGCCCACCAAACCCTAGAGAGTTGGACATACAAGCAGATACATGCGCTTTACGCGCTGTATTCGGTACATAATCCAGATCACAATCCGGATCAGGATGTTCATAATTAATCGTCGGAGGAACCACGCTATCATTAATCACTAAACAACAAGTCACAAACTCTACTCCACCAGCGGCACCTAAAAGATGCCCAGTCATAGATTTAATCGAAGAAACCATCACTTTTTTGGCACTCTCTCCAAAAGCCTTTTTCATCGACAAGGTCTCAATTTTATCATTAAGCTTAGTCGATGTTCCATGCGCATTAATATAATCTATCTGGCCAGGATTCATCTGCGCATCTTTCATCGCAATAATCATTGCCTGCGCAGCACCTTGTCCATCAGGATCCGGTGCAGTTATATGATAAGCATCGCAGGTCATACCAAAACCAACAATCTCCGCAATAATATGCGCATTCCTTTTTTTAGCATGCTCTAAGGTTTCCAAAACCACTAATCCACAACCTTCGGCCATGACAAAACCATTACGATCACGATCAAATGGACGACTAGCTTTCTGCGGATGATCATTATTCGTAGAAAGCGCCCTCAAGGCACAAAAACCACCTACGGCAGTAGGAACAATGCAACTTTCTGTCCCTCCGGTAACCATCACATCTGCATCACCATATAGAATAGTCCGATAAGCTTCTCCGATTGCATGCGAACCAGATGCGCAAGCAGTCGCTACGCAAGAATTAGGCCCCTTCAAACCATGAACAATCGCGACTAGTCCGCTAGCTTCATTAACAATTAGCATTGGAATAAGAAACGGGGATAATCTGGAAGGCCCCTTGCTCAGTAAAATTTTATGTTCCTCTTCAATGGTGTGCAAACTGCCAATACCTGAACCAATAATTACGCCAATACGATTCCGATCTTCAATATTTAAATCTAGCCCGGAAGACTCCACCGCCTGCTTAGCCGCAGCTACAGCAAACTGTACAAATTTAGCCGTTCTTTTAACATCTTTAATTGAGATTCCGTATTGGGTAGGATCAAAATTTTTTACTTCCGCGGCAATTCGAGAATCAAAAGCGGTAGCATCAAAGCTAGTAATCGGGCCGACTCCACTTTTACCTTCTTTTAAAGATTGCCAAAAACTAGCAATATCATTGCCAACCGGCGAGATCACCCCTAAACCTGTAATTACTACTCTTTTTTTCATAATTATTCTAATATAAATTTACCCCGCAAAGGTAAAATGCGGGGTAAATTATTATCTCTTCTATAATAAACTTCTTATTTGGCGCTTTTTTCTTCAATATACTTAATGGCGTCACCAACAGTAGCGATCTTCTCTGCATCCTCATCAGGAATCTCGATACCAAACTCCTCTTCTAGTGCCATAACTAACTCTACGGTATCAAGGGAATCTGCACCTAAATCATCCACAAATGATGCCTCAGGAGTAACCTCTTCAGGTTTTACGCCCAACTGTTCTGCGATAATTGATTTTACTTTCTCTTGCGATGCCATTCTTTTTTCCTCCTTAAATGAGCGCTTAACTTATGAACACGCAGTGTAAATAAATTAATACGCGAATTAATCCCGAGCTTATGCAGAAAATTTCATAGAAATTTTCCCGTAATTAAGCGAGGGATACCTTACTTTACGCCATGACCATGCCACCGTCAATCGTAATTGTCTGCCCGGTTATATAGCTTGATTCTTCTGATGCTAAGAATAAACAAACATTTGCTACATCCTCAGGCGTACCTAACTTACCTAACGGAATTGCCTCCAGCATTTTCTTTTTGATATCTTCAGGAAGCTTAGCCGTCATCTCGGTTTGAATAAATCCCGGAGCGACCGCATTTGCATTAATATTACGGCTAGCTAACTCCTTAGCGATTGTTTTTGTAAGAGCAATAATTCCGGCTTTTGATGCAGCGTAGTTTGCTTGGCCCGGATTACCCATTAAACCAATGATAGAAGCAATACTAATAATCCTGCCACTTCTTTGCTTAACCATCGGCCGAGATACAGCCTTAATGCAGTTAAATGTCCCTTTTAAATTAACATTAATTACTGCATCCCAGTCTGCTTGAGACATTCTAAGCACAAGATTGTCCTTAGTAATCCCAGCATTGTTAACTAATATATCAACCTTTCCCATTTTGTCAAGAATTTTGTTTATGCCTTCTTCGACCAAGTCATAATTAGTTACATCCATCTCTAGTGCCAATGCTTTACGTCCTAGGCCTTCGATCTCTGAGGCAGTTTTCTGGGCTATTCCAAGGTTAACATCAGCTACCACAATATCCGCGCCCTCCCTAGCAAAGGCCATGGCAATGGCTTGGCCGATCCCTCTTGCTCCACCGGTAATCAAAGCTACCTTACCCTTTAATCTCATCATATCCCCCTTCAATAACAATCAACTTTATTAATTTGTAAATACACAAAATTCTGCCTCTCTACATTATATCGCTTCTCTTCTCAATACTTACCACTTGCGCATTGCTATCTATGCGCCGCATTAATCCTTTTAATACCTTCCCTGGGCCAAACTCAATAAAATTAGAGATTCCTTTGGATAAAATAAATTTTATTGAATCTTCCCAGAGCACACTCGCAGAAACCTGATGAATCAAATTTTGCTTAATCTCCTGGGCCGTTAAAACAGGCTTTCCGGTAACGTTACAAATTACCGGAAATTTAGGAGAACTGATATTTATTTTTTCTAACTCCTGCGCTAATTTTAACGAAGCCCCTTGCATAAAAGAAGAATGGAATGCCCCACTAACCTCTAAAACTACGGCTAGCTTTGCCCCCTTCTTTTTAGCCAAAATTTGCGCCTGAGTAATTGATTCAACCGATCCAGAAATAACTATCTGACCCGGGCAATTAATATTGGCCACCTCGGCTTTAACTTCCGAACAAATCTCTTTCACCTTAGCTAAATCCAAACCAATCACAGAAAGCATTTTTCCCGGATGCGCCGCCGCTTCTTCTTCCATAAACTGGCCTCTACGCCAAACCAAATAAACCGCATCCTCAAAATTAAGCGCTCCCGCAGCAACTAAGGCCGAATATTCCCCCAAACTCAAACCAGCCATATATCCGTCGATTTGTGAATTCCTGCTAAGATATGCTTGCCAACAAGCCATGGTCATCGTCACAATCGCTGGTTGACAATTATTAGTTTTGGTTAATTCCTCGATGGGCCCATTAAAACAAAGATCACTTAGAGAAAATCCTAAAACTTTATCTGCCTGCTCAAAGATCGCTTTAGCCTGTTGAAAAGAATCCCACAGATCTTTTCCCATGCCGACATATTGGCTACCTTGGCCGGCAAAAAGATAACCTACCATTCAATAATACAAGCACCCCAAACCAGGCCCGCTCCAAAGGCATCCAAGAGGATAACATCCCCCCGCTTAACCTTACCTTCTTGCACTGCTTCACAAAGCGCGGTAACCGTTGAAGCGCTAGACATATTTCCGCATCTTTCTATATTAAGATAAACCCTCTCTTCAGGAATGCCTAATCTTTTAGCTACGGCCATAATAATACGCGCATTAGCTTGATGTGGAATAATCAAATCTATATCCGCAAAAGTCAGCCCCGCCTGTTTTAAGACAACTTCGGCGGCATGCGTCATGGTATTTACAGCGATTTTAAATAATTCATTGCCGTGCATTTTTAAAAAATGCAGCCGATTTTCTACAGTATTATGCGTCGCCGGATTACGCGATCCGCCAGCAGGCATATTCAAGATATCAACTTTTGAACCATCGCACCCTAAATATGTAGAGATAATCCCACCCTTAGCTACTTCTGCTAAAACTGCTGCTCCGGCTCCATCACCAAATAATACACAAGTATTGCGATCCTGCCAATCAGTAATCGAAGACAAAACTTCAACCCCAATCACTAACGCATTTTTATAAGTACCACAAGTAATAAACTGCTGCGCTACAGAAATTCCGTAAACAAAACCTGCACAAGCGGCCGAAATGTCAAAACTAACCGCATTCTTAGCACCTAATTTATTTTGCACAACCGCCGCAGTCGAAGGAAAAGGCATATCCCCGGTAATCGTCGCCACAACAATCAACTCGATATCTTCAGCTTTAATATTAGCATTGGCCAATGCACGCTGAGCAGCCTTAACCGCTAAATCCGAAGCTGCCTGGCCCTCTGCGGCTAAATGCCTTTGCTTAATACCGGTACGCGTAGTAATCCACTCATCTGAAGTATCTACCAACTTTTCAAGTTGAGCATTGGTAAGAATCTTCTCCGGTAAGTATTCGCCCACCCCGATAATCCCTACTTTTTTCAAACTACCCTTTCTATTTTATTGCTTCAAGAATTTTCGCGTTAACCTGCCGCTCAACTTCTTCCTTAGCAACCCGAATAGCATTCTTAATCGCCTTAATATTAGAACGGCCATGGCCAATAATCACCACACCATTAACCCCCAATAAAAGCGCTCCGCCATACTCAGCGTAATCAATCTCTTTCTTAAAACGCTTAAGACTGGGTATCATAAAAATCAAACCAATTTTACCCCAAATATTACTTAACAGATGCCGTTTTAAAAATGTCTGCATGGCCTCAGCGGCGCTTTCTGAAACCTTTAAAGCCACATTTCCTACAAAACCATCACAGACAATAATATCGCACTTACCGCTAAAAAGATCTTTTCCTTCCACATTACCAATAAAATTTAATTTACTCTTTTCCAGCAATCCATATGCCTCTTGAATAAACTCCGTGCCCTTCTTCTCTTCTTCTCCAATATTCAGTAACCCGACAACAGGATTAACTTTATTTAAAATATTCTTGCAGTAAGCATCGGCCATAATCCCATATTGTAATAGCTGAGTAGGCTTAGGATCAATATTCGCGCCAACATCAATAATCAGCGAGTTCCCCTTTAAAGTGGGAGTCACGATACCAATGCCTGCCCGCTCGATTCCCGGCAAAAGCCTTAATTCTAAAGTCGCAGCACAAACCACTGCCCCGGTGTTGCCTGCGCTGACAAAAGCATCCGCTTTAGCTTCTTTAACCAGATTCAAACCAATAACAATTGAGGAATTTCTTTTGCGCCGGACACTATTTGCCGCCGGCTCACACATTCCAATAGCTTCAGTAGCATGTTGAACGCTAATCCGACTTCCAGTATATTTAGCTTTCTTTAAAAGAGCTTGGATTTTTGGCTCATCCCCCACCAAAATAACCTCCACATCATACTCTTTTATGGCCGCTAAACTACCATTGATCACTACCTCAGGGGCATGATCCCCACCCATAGCATCAACGACTATTTTCATTAAAACCCTCTCTTATTAATTAACGAGATTTTTTCTTTTTTTCTTTGACTTTGATTTCGATAACCTGACGGCCAGCATAATATCCGCAGACCAAGCAGACCCGATGCGGAAGCTTTAATTGCTTGCATTGCGGGCAAGGGGTTAGAGTAGTTACTTTAATCTTCCAATGTGTACGACGTTTTCGGCCGCGTGTTACTGAATGCTTTCGTTTAGGTAGAGCCACAGTTACATCCTCCTTCGTTTTTGTTCTTACCGCATTTTAAACAAAGGCCTTTGCAGCTTAAGCTGCATAAAGGCTTAATGGGGTAATCTAATATTATTTCTTCTCTAATATTGGGTTTTAAATCAATAAAAACATCGCTGCTATCCAAAGCATAGCTTAACTGTATATCTTTATTAAACACCCAATC
>CAYHRM010000039.1:0-1565 GCA_964359035.1 uncultured Planctomycetales bacterium | reverse complement strand
CCAATCAAACTCACTCAAACAACGCGAACAATCCGCAAAAATAAACGCGTTAATATTTAAATCTATCGTCAGCGCATTAGTAATTCGAGTGATCCGCGCCTTCAGCTTCAATGGTAAACGAAACCTGATCAGCGCTGTCTCAAGATCCAACTGTGCTGATTCAATCTCTTCTTCTAAATACAGGCCCTCTGCCGGAACCTGATTAATAATAATCTTCACTTCTTTTTACACAACTTTTTCTGTAAAGCCTTTCCCACAAAATTCGGTACAAAACTGGATAAGTCCGCTCCCAACATCGCTGCTTCTTTAATCAGTTTTGCGGAAAGATAACTATAAGATTCATGCGGCATAAGAAAAATAGTCTCAATGTCACTAGAAAGTTTACGATTAGTTAAGGCCATCTGAAACTCGTATTCAAAATCTGAGAGCATGCGTACTCCGCGCACCAATACCTTGGCCTTCATCTTATGCGCAAAATCTACAACCAGCCCATCAAAATGCGTAACAGTAACTCCGTCCATGCCGGCCACCGCCTGCTTAAGCATAGACATCCTTTCATCAACACTAAAAACCGGCTTCTTATGCGGATTATGCGCCACCCCAACAATTACATCAGAAAAAATTTCACGCGCACGGCAAATCAGATCAATATGGCCGTTAGTTACCGGATCAAATGTCCCTGGATATAAAGCAATCTGGCACATCTTACTCTTTCTTCCTAAAAATCGAAAGCCAAGTATCACCGTACTTAGCTTCTTTAATTAAATTAAATTTTAAACTATCATCAGACAACTGCTCTAACTTGGAATGCTGTACGACGATTAAACCATTGGGCGACAATATATCATAACAGTCCAAAGTTTGCAAGATTTTTTTTGCTAGCGGCTCAACTGTATTAACCTCTAGGGCCGAGTAATGCCGAGATGCCAATCCCTTATAATATGGTGGATCAATAAAAATAATCTCAAAACTTTTTTTATCTAAACTCATGAGCTTAACCGCCTTTTCTGCCTCTAGGTAATATAATTTACAGGCATCTGCTTTAAGCAACGCAATATTTCTTTTAATCGCCAAAACAGAATTAGGGTTACATTCAACCAGCGTTAACTCCGCAACGCCCCGGGAAAGCGCCTCAAAACCTACTGCCCCAGAACCAGCAAAAAGCTCTAAAAACTTTAATCCACTAATATCACCTAATATATCAAAAACTGCCTTGCGTACCTTATCCTGAGTAGGACGGATACCCTTAGGCAGATGTAATTTACGATTACGGTATTTTCCTGTAGTTATACGCATATTATCCCACCAGCATCATCTTCTCGTACTCCGGAAATCTCTGGAGCAGCTTTGCCTTTAATAATTGATGCGGCCGCTCTTTTAAACAGAGATCCTGATTAAGTAAGCTAACCGCTTCTTCTCTAGCGGCCTTAAGCAGCTGCATCTGCATAAGTGGATTAGCAATTTTTAACTCGGCTAATCCATGTTGCCGATTACCAAAAAACTCACCCGGCCCCCTAATTCTTAAATCCTCTTCCGCAATATAAAATCCATCCCCGGAAGCAACC
>CAYHRM010000038.1:0-10380 GCA_964359035.1 uncultured Planctomycetales bacterium | reverse complement strand
TTGAGGTCGTCCGTTCAAATCGGGCCCCCGCAATTAATTGAAGTATAAAAATGGGTCAGCGATATTTGCTGGCCCATTTTGGTGAAATTCTATTGAGCTAAGTGGAGCTGGCAATTTATTTGAGGAAATAAAATGATTTTTTGCCGATTAAGAAATGCTTGAAGAAAATCATTTAACTGTTATAATTTAGTTATGTCAGAAGAACGAAGGGAGATTTCTAGATTCGCTGTTGATCTGTATGTTTTTAGGATTAATGGCCAGGAGTTGCCTGGAAAGGTTAGGGATTTTTCTCGTAGAGGGATGAGGGTAATTTTAAATACTTCCGATATTGATGAGAAATGTGAAGTACAGATTGGAATTCAGCGGCCAGATTATAATGAGCCTATTTTTACTACTTCTTCTGTCATTTGGAAAAAGTGTTTTGAAGGTAAATGCGAAGTAGGATTAAAGTTTAATAATTTTCCGGTTCAAGCTAAAGCAGCTTTTTTGGATTACGGCTATAAGAAATGGTTAAAAGGAAAGTCCCGTCGTTTTTAGGATTTCTTATTTTGAATCATAAGGTATTATGAGCGCCTTTGTTGGGCTGGACTTAAAATGTTTCAGCCTTTTTTGTTTACTTTTTTCTAATTGCAATGGTATAATAAAAAAATGTAGGCTTGTAAAGTTTTTGGGTTTTGTAGGAGCACTAGCCAGGTAAAAAATTAAAATTTATATCCGATGTGTGCACAAAGAGTTTTAAAAACTAGAATAGGGCAGATGCTTATTGAGCGTAACTTGATATCCAATGGGCAGCTGGAGCAGGCCTTAGCCAGGCAAAAAGAAAAAGGCGGTTACATTAGCCAGCATCTTATAGCTTTGGGTTTTGTAAATGAAATACATATTGCCGAATGTCTTGCCGGACAATATGGTTTTGCGTATATCCCCTTAACTAATTATGAGATATCCCCGGAAATATTAAAACTTATTCCTTTTCAGCTGATTAATATCTATTCACTCCTGCCGCTAGAAAAAGTTGGTAATTCTTTAGGGGTGGTTATGGCGGATCCTTTAAATGAGGGTGTTATAGATATGCTTCGGCAGATTACTAATTGCGATATTCAGGTTTTAATTAGTACTTATGGCCAGATAAGAGAAGCAATTAGCACTTATTTCCCTGATGAGTTAGCTGGGTTTTTGAAGAAAAAACTCGATGTCGATGAATTGATGAAGAAGTGCATGTTAAATTCATTTATTCAGGTTAAAACTTATAGTGGGGGTAAAGAGAACAGAAAGTATAAGAGAAAAGAAGTAGATTTAGATATGGTCTATTTTTTACAGCTTAAAAGTTGCACCGGAAAAGTAAAAAATATTAGTTATAGTGGGTTGCTTTTTATTACTGATTTATTTATACCTATAGATAAAAATATATATACCGATATTGTGTGTAAGATTCTTATGCAAGATGTAAATATCAATGCTGTCGTTCAGGTGATTAGAGTAGAAAAAATATCTGTTAAGCAATCAGAGGATTCTGTTCAGCCGGAGGCTTTTAAATATTTGGTGGCAGGTTTTTTTAATTTTATAACTGATGAGGATAGGTTAAAATTAGCGGTATTATTGCAGTAGTAATAAGTGAAAAATGTCCTGGTGAATAAAGCAATAATTGTTTTTTAATATTCTTTAGATAACTTTGTTATGGTTAGATTAGTAAAATAAACATAAATAAAATTAATTAAATTATCTAATGGCTAATAAAAGAGACTTTATAAGGTATGTTATAGATGCAAAAATATCTTTTAGAACTAAAAAAGATGAATCTAGGGTTATTCAAGGCCAAGTAGTTGATATAAGTACTTTAGGGTGGGGTGCTTTTTTAAAAGAAAGTATTGATGTGGGTACGATTATTGATTTTGATTTAACGGTAAATTTTTTTGATACGCATTTGATTGGCACGGGTAGGATTATTAGTGTAGTGCAATCTAAGGATTCTGCCAGAACCGGGTTTAGGATCGGCATGGAATTTATTGAGGTGGATAAAGTGCTTGTTTTGAAATTTATTAGTGAAAATCAGCGGATGATCGAAGGGCAGAGAAAAAGAGTTGAAAAAGAAAAAAATATTGGTTGGGGGTCTACAGAGTGCGGCGCCTATTAATTGAGCGCTTAAACAGAGGGAAAGTAAATTATAGAATTCTACAGTTTATGCAGGAGTTTTTTAAGTAATTTATTGCCATCGTTTAATTCAATGGAGGGCTAGGCATAATTGATCTAGCTCTTTTTGTTTTCTACCATTTCTACCTTTTCGGGTTGACTTTTATCTATCATAGCAGTATTATTTATACGTTAAAGTGTAGTAGGGCAAACTAAGAAGGAGGGCAAGATGGAAAAAATTATTGTATTATTATGCTTAGGATTGTTAGGTTGCGCTACAGTAGCCACAGAAACTAATGCTATAGAAAAATCTGCAGCACTCAATGAAATGGAGATGGATGGGATTATTTCTATATTTAGCCAAGCCATAGAAAATAATCCAAACTATGGCGGAGCCTACTATAATAGAGCAATCGCCCACTTTTATTATCAAAATGACTATGAGAAATGTTGGCAGGATGTGCACATGGCAGAGTCTTTAGGTTATAAGTTTAGTGCTAATTTTCTCTCCGCGTTGAAAGAGGCCTCGCGTAGAGAAAAATAAATATTTTATCTATTTTTTAGAGTAATTTCAGGAAAGTTATTTTTAAGCAAGAGGCTAAATTAAGAAAGGGGAGAAAGTTATGGCAGTAGTTAATTATTCATTCCAGAAGAACCTTAAGGAGCAGGCAAGAAAAAAGAAACAAGAGGAGAAAAGATTGTTAAAGTTAAATAAGAAGCTGGCTAAGTTAAAAGAGGGTACAGAGCCGGTAATTAATCAGGATAGGGTTTGAGTTTTTGTTACTTGATTTAAATGCCTACCAGAAAGCTCATAATTTAGAAGTTTAGGTTAATTTAAATTCCCATGGAAAATAATCTATATAATTTTATAGATGAGGCTGGCAGTTTCAGGTCGTTTTCTGCCCATAAGATGAAAAGCTTGTATTTGCCGCTTTGCAATGAATCGTTAATGTCTTCTGTGACTGCGGATTTACATGGAGATATAAAAAGCGGTCAGCATAGTTTTTTACTTGAGCCGGCCAGTAGAGCCAATCTTTCCCTTTCTAAAGCTTCCAGGAATTTTTGGGTTTATGTAAATAAAAATAAGGTTTGGTCGGCAGCAGGAGTTTCTAAAGATTTCAAGCAGATCGGCCAGGATGAATTTATTCTAGAAGCCGGACAGCTTTGGCAGCGCATTAGCCGTAAAAATAATCAAATCGGTTTAAAATCTGAAATTTTATCTTTTATTCCTATTGGTCCAGAAGCATTAGAAATTATGCAGGTTAAAATTATTAATATTAGCAAAGGAAAAATAAGTTTTATTCCTTATGTGGCAATACCTTTATATGCCCGCAGCGCTGACAATTTACGCGATCATCGCCACGTAACTTCACTTTTAACCCGGATTAAAGAGGAAAAGTATGGAATTAAGATTAAGCCGACATTGCTTTTTGATGAATCCGGGCATCAACTGAATAATGCGGTTTATTATGTAGCGGCTTGCGATAACAGGGGGAGGGGGCCGCAGTATATTTATCCCACGCAGGAAATTTTTTGTGGAGAATCCGGAGATTTAGAGGCTCCCGAGGCTGTTTTTGAAAATGAGCTTCCTGGGAAAGCAGGCGTTCAAGGTAAAGAGCCTATGGGGGCGATGCGTTTTGCTAAAGTTACTTTGCCTGCTGGAGCTCAAGTAACTTATAATATTGTGATGGGAATTAGCGGGAAGGATTGCAGCTTAAGCTCTTTGATAAATAAATTTTGTAAAAGTACAAAAGTAAATGTGCATTTTGAAAAAACTAAAAATTTCTGGCTCAAGCAGGCTAAGCTGGTGGATGTTTCAAGTGGTAATCATCATTTTGATAATTGGCTGCGCTGGGTGAATATTCAGCCAATTTTAAGAAAGATATTTGGTTGTTCATTTTTGCCGGATTTTGATTATGGAAAAGGCGGCCGGGGGTGGCGTGATCTTTGGCAGGATTGTTTGGGGCTTATTTTAAATAATCCACAAGCAGTACGAGAGCTTTTAATTAATAATTTCGGTGGGGTTAAGATTGACGGATCAAATGCCACGCTAATCGGTAAAAATTCGGGTGAATTTGTCGCTGACCGTAATAATCTCAGCCGGGTATGGATGGATCACGGAGTTTGGCCTTTGATTACCCTGGATTTGTATATTCATGAAACAGGGGATTTAGGGATTTTGTTTGAACAGGCTGCTTATTTTAGAAACCATCAAATAAGCCGTGCCCGGAATATTGATTATAAATGGAATGCTGCATACGGGCAGCAACTAAAGACAAGCTCTGGGAAAATTTATAAAGGTACAATTTTAGAGCATTTGCTAGTGCAGAATTTGGTGCAGTTTTATAACGTGGGCGTACATAATCATGTTCGGTTAGAAGGTGCAGATTGGAATGATGGCCTGGACATGGCTAAAGAGCATGGAGAAAGCGTAGCTTTTTCTTCGATGTATGCACAAAACCTGCTTATCTTATCGCAGTTATTGCTTAAAGTAGGTGTTTTGGATTTGGAAGTAGCCCAAGAGTTAAAGGTTCTATTGGTTGATTTTAATTATTCGGATATAGCGCAGAAGCATAGGATTTTAAAACAGTATTTTTCTAAAACTAATGAGTCTCTCTCGGGTAAAAAAATTCGTTTAACCGCTTTAAGTTTAAGTGATTCCTTAAAAAAGAAATCTCTTTGGATGAAGCAGCATATTCAAAAGAGTGAATGGTTAAAAGCAGGATTCTTTAACGGGTATTATGATAACCGTAAACAAAGAGTAGATGGTAAAAAAGGAAGTTTAGTGCAGATGACCCTGGCTTCTCAGGTATTTCCGATTATGGGCCAAGTAGCTAATGCCGCTCAAATCAAGAAGATATTAATCAATGTTTACCGTTATTTGTATGACCGGGCTATTGGAGGAATCCATTTAAATACTGATTTTAAGAAAGAGCAGCATGATTTAGGCCGGGCGTTTTCTTTTGTTTATGGGGATAAGGAGAATGGTGCGGTATTTAGCCATATGGTAGTGATGTTTGCCTATGCTTTGTATAGCCAAGGTTATGCCCAAGAAGGTTGGGAAGTTTTAAATTCACTTTATAAGATGGCAGCGAATACCAAAAAGAGTAAAATTTATCCCTGCCTGCCGGAATATTTTGATCTTAGCGGCCGAGGGATGTACTCTTATTTAACTGGCTCCGCCAGCTGGTTTATGCTTACCTTGCTTACTCAGGCTTTTGGAGTTAAGGGGCAAAATGGAGATTTGCTTATTGAACCTAAACTTTCGGTTGAGCAATTTAAATATACAAAGGAAATTAGTGTTATGCGTACTTTTGCCGGTAGAAAATTAAAAATAGTTTTTTTAAATCTACAACGCAAAGCTTTTGGCAAGTATCACATTCAGCGGTTTAAATTGAACACAGAATGGATTTCCATCGAAAAGGGCCCGCAAGTGATTATTTCCAGAGAAGTTATGCTTAGCCTACCAAAACAAAAACTCAATATAATTCAAGTGCATTTAGGATAATATTTGCTTTACAATATTAGCTAATCTAGTTATAATAAATTCTCAACAATTAATAAGAGGTAAATCAAGTGAAAGATAAGGTTTTAAAATTAGGGCTTCCTAAGGGCAGCCTCCAGGAATCGACCTTTAAGATGTTTAAGAAGGCTGGGTTTAATGTAAATCTCCCCAGTTCGCGTTCTTATATTCCATCCATAGATGATGTTCAGATTCAGGTGGTGTTATTGCGGGCACAAGAGATGTCGCGTTATGTTCAGGATGGAGCTTTAGACTGCGGGATTACCGGCAATGATTGGATTTTGGAGAATAAATCCGATGTGGTTAGGATTACGGATTTAACTTATTCCAAGCAGAGCTTGAGTAAGGTTAGGTGGGTTTTGGCTGTTCCTCAGGACTCCGGAATAAAAAAAGTTAAAGATTTAAATGGTAAACGCATCGCCACGGAATTAGTTAATGTGACTAAAGAGTATTTTCAAAAGAATAAGGTTAAAGTCGAGGTTGAATTCAGCTGGGGGGCCACGGAGGTTAAGGTGGGTGCAGGCTTAGTGGATGCCATTGTGGAGCTGACGGAAACTGGGAGTTCTTTGCGGGCAAATAAATTAGTGGAAATTGCTACGCTTTGTGAATCGATTACTCAGTTTATTGCTAATAAAAAATCTTATCAAGACAATTGGAAAAAAACCAAGATGGAGCAGATTGCCCTTCTTTTAAAAGGAGCGATTGCCGCCGAAGAAAAAGTCGGCTTGAAGATGAATGTAAAAAAAGAAAATCTTAAAGCTGTTATCGCAAAATTACCCGCCTTAAAGAATCCTACAATTTCAAGTTTAAGTGATGATGGCTGGTTTGCTATTGAGACAATTATAGACGAGAAAGTTGTGAGAGTGTTGATTCCCGCGTTAAAAGCGGCAGGTGCTTGTGGGATTATAGAGTACCCATTGAATAAAGTTATTTATTAAACCAAGAAAGAGGTAGTTATGCCTTGTGGAAAGAAAAGAAAAAGACAAAAAATCAAAACCCATAAGCGTAAAAAATTACGCCGTCGTCTACGTCACTTGAAGAAAAGAGCTTGGGGTGGTAAGGGTTAAATACCTTAACAGTGTAATTTTCTTTTGCCTTACATTGGCCTTAAATGTTTTACCTGCACAGGCCTTAGATACGCATAAAGAAGATACTCGAAGTTTAAGCCACTATATTGCAGCGGTTTATTCTGAAGGCCTCGGGGATTTAGAGGGAGCGATTGGGGAATATCAAAAAGCGCTAGAAACTGACCCGGGAAGTTCTTTGGTGCATTTGAATTTGGCATCAGTTTTTATTCAAAAAGATAATTCGGCTCAAGCCGTAGAAGAATTAAAACAGTCAATTCAGCTTGCTCCGGAAACCGTCGAGCCACATGCGTTATTGGCTTTAGTTTATGGCGCCCAAAATAAATTAGATTTGGCGGCTGAGGAATATATTCTTGCGTTTCAGAATGCCACAAAACTTGAGCCAGAGAATATTGATATTTATAAGGGCTTAGGTGCGATTTATTTACAGGAAAAAAAATTAAAACAAGCCGAAGGTATTTTTAAGCTGATTGTTAAGCTGGCCCCAAAAGATCCTGAGGCGCATTTTTATTTAGGTAGTATTTATTATGATTTAAAAGATTATCCTTCGGTAGATAGAGAATTAAAGAGCGCAGTAAAATTAAAACCTGACTATCATGAAGCTTTAAATTTCCTGGGGTATTTTTATCTGGAACAGGATAAAAATATTGATCAGGCAGGTTTGATGATTAAGCAGGCCTTAGGTTTTGAGCCGGAAAACGGCGCTTACCTGGATAGTTTAGGTTGGTTTTATTATAAAAAGGGAAAGTTTAAGGAAGCGTTGGATCATTTGGAAAGAGCAGCTTCTTTTTTAACTGATCCGGTGGTTTATGATCACCTAGGGGATGTTTTTTTAAAATTAGGTAATTCTGATAGCGCAAAATTGAATTGGGAGAAATCTCTTAAGTTAGATTCTCAAAGCGATAAGGTAAGAGCAAAACTGCTCAAACTTACTAATCATGGCCAATAAGCAATTAACTAGCGAAGAATTAATTATTCAAGCTTGTCAAATTCGACGGTCTATAATTCAGATGCTCGCTAAAGCCGGTTCAGGACACCCCGGAGGAAGCCTCTCTGCCACAGATTTAATTACTGTACTGTATTTTAATGTTTTACGTTTTAATCCGCTTGATCCACAGTGGCCAGATAGGGACCGTTTTCATATGTCTAAGGGCCATTGTTGTCCGCTTTGGTATGCAGTATTAGCTCAGGTTGGTTATTTCCCAAAAGAAAAACTTCTAACTTTGCGGCAATTTGGTTCATTTCTCCAAGGGCATCCGGATCGTAAAACACCGGGAGTTGAATCTGCTTCTGGTTCACTTGGCCAGGGGCTCTCCATTGCGTTAGGGATGAGCTTGGCGGCAAAAGTAGATAAAAAAGATTATCGGATTTATGTTTTATTAGGTGATGGAGAAGTGCAGGAGGGCAATATTTGGGAAGCGGCGATGGCTTGTGCCCATTTTTCTTGTAGTAATATTTGCGCTATTTTAGATTTTAATGGTTGTCAGATTGACGGAAAATGCCAAGATATTATGGGCCTTGAACCATTGGCCGCTAAATGGCAGGCATTTGGTTGGCATGTCATTGAGATTAACGGGCATGATATGCAGCAGATTCTCGCTGCGTATGATTTGGCTAAAACAATTAAAAATAAGCCGACGATTATTATTGCCCGGACGGTAAAAGGTAAAGGCGTATCTTTTATGGAGGGGGTCGTGGGCTTTCATGGCCGGGCTCCAACTAAAGAAGAGGCAGAAAAAGCTTTGAAGGAACTAGCATAATGGCAGAGCAACTTTTTCAAAGAGATGTTTATGGAGAGACCTTAGTAAAGCTGGGGTCCTTGAATAAAAATATTGTGGTGCTGGATGCTGATCTTTCCAGCTCGACTCGCACCAATCTTTTTGCTAAAAAATTTCCGGATAGATTTTTTAATTTTGGAGTGGCGGAGCAGAATATGATGGCTGCTGCTGCAGGTTTGGCTAGTTGCGGCAAGACTGTTTTTCTTTCTACCTTTGCTGTATTTGCTGCCGGACGTGCCTGGGATCAAATGAGGGTTTCGATAAGTTATAATAATTTTAATGTTAAAATTGTGGCTACGCATGCTGGCATTACGGTTGGGCCGGATGGAGCCAGCCATCAGGCTTTGGAGGATATTGCGTTAATGCGCGTGTTGGCGAATATGAATATTATTGTTCCTGGGGATGGCCCACAGACAGAGGATGCGATCATGGCCGCGGCCAATAATTCGGGGCCATATTATATTCGTCTAGGTAGATCAAAAGTGCCGACGATTGAGAATAAGGGTGAGTTTAAGTTTGGGCGAGCTCAACTTTTAACTGAAGGCAATGATGTTACGATTATCGCCTGTGGCATGATGGTTGCTCAGGCGTTGGTAGCGGTAAAAAATTTAGCGGCCAAAGGTATTAAGGCGCGGCTAATTAATATGCATACAATTCGGCCGATTGATCGTGAAATTATTCTTAAATGTGCCCGTGAAACTAAATTAATTGTTGCTTGTGAAGAGCATAATATTTTTGGCGGTTTAGCCTCTAGTATTGATGAAGTAGTGGCTGAGAATTTTCCGGTTAAAGTTATGCGTATTGGCGTACGTAATCGTTTTGGCCAATCAGGTGAATCAGAAGAACTCTTAAAAGAGTATAATTTAAATAGCATAGATATTGAGCAGGCAGTTTTATCTAATCTTTCTTAGCGTAGAGTAGACAAGTAAGTTTATCCTATACCAGTCAAAAGCTTAAGTTCATGAAGCGATCATCTCCACCGTTGGTTATTAAATCCTTTGCCAAATTAAATCTTTATCTGCAGGTTTTAAATAAACGTAAAGATGGTTTTCATAATTTGAGCACTTTGTTTGCGCGAATTGATTTAGCAGATACGATAATTTTTAGGAAACGTAGAGATAGTTTAATTAAGATTAAATGTGCTCATCGGCAGGTGCCTAAGGATGAGACTAATCTTTGTTATCGTGCTGCGGCGTTATTAAAACAGGATCTTAAGCTAAGTTTTGGGATAGAGATAGAGATTAGAAAACGCATACCCGTGGGTGCGGGCCTGGGGGGAGGCTCAGCTAACGCTGCGAGCGTGCTTTTAGGATTAAATAGATTTTGGAATTTAAATTTATCTCAAGCAAGATTAGTAAAATTAGGGGCTAAACTAGGCAGTGACGTCCCCTTCTTTATTTATGAGATGAAATTTGCTTTGGGGAGCCAGCGTGGTGATAAAATTAAGCCATTGAGCTTTTTGGATAAGCTTAAGCTTTGGTTTATTTTGGTTTATCCTAATTTTAAGGTTTCTACGCCATTAATTTATCAGAAATTTGATACTTTTTCTGGATTGACAAGGCCAAGCTGTAATGTTAAGATGTTAACTTCCAAGCTGTTAAAAAATGGTGCTCAGATTGAAGGAAAATATTTTTTTAATAGTTTGGAAATTGTGACGACTACTCTTTATCCGGAAGTTAATCAGGTTAAAAACGTTCTTTCTGGCATGGGTTTAGAAAAAATCATTATGTCGGGAAGTGGCCCGGCAGTGTTTGGGCTTTGTGCTGACCGTAAGCAAGCCCAGGAATTAAAAAATAAATTGATTAAGCTGCATAAATCTTGGCAGGTTTTTGTAGTTTCTACAGTTTAACTTGAATCTAAGTTATTA
>CAYHRM010000037.1:0-11191 GCA_964359035.1 uncultured Planctomycetales bacterium | reverse complement strand
CCTTTACCCCTATTACATGGTGATTTTCCTTGAGATCTTTTAAAACTTTAAGCATGTGGTTTTCAAGTGTATTCATATTTAACCCCGTCTTTAAAATTTTTTAATATTAACTTGTCTATTTATTGACTACGTCAAGCATGTAACTTGCCTCCATTGCTACTGCTTTAATTGAAGAAAATTTTGGCTTATATCCTAAGCCTGCTGCTTTTTTCGAACTGGAATAATATCGGCTCTTTACTCCTGTTGGACAAATAAACTTAAGGCCACGTTTGATAGTATATCTTAAAAAATAGTTTTTAACAAAATAGTCAAGTAATTTAAACTTCCTTATCGGCTTAGAGCTATAAACATCAATCGCGTCATTAAAAGGCTTAGCCTTAATAATCAAACAAATTAAATCAAAAATATCTTGAGGTGCAACGAAATCCCGCACAAAATCACAAAAATTAGTAACAAAAACCCCTTTACTTTTCAAACTCTTTATCAGCTCACTCAAAAAATAACCGGAATCTAAATCTATAAAACGGCTAAAATAGGAAAATACCCTTATATCAACAATATTTAATTTCTTTAAGGCACGATGCCTTGCTTCCTGATGCAATTTTGCTATCCCATAATAATGTTCCGGTTTTATATCATTTACGGATATATTATAGACTGCCCCACTGCTAAAATTGATATAAAGAGTTTTCGGATACCGCAATAGGTAATCCAAAACCATGTTATCAAATTCTTCAGTTAACCTGAACACTTCCTTATTTACTTCTTTCACTTTAGCTGGAGTTCCTATCCCAACACAATTAATTATAACATCGTATTTTTCTCTCTTAAAATACTTAAATTCATAAATATGGCAATTCGACAAGAGGTTATTCTCTTCCAAAAACTTCTTTACCTTCTGAGGAATCCGAGCAAATAAAAATAGCTCATTTTCCTTGCTTTGCATAAAGTTAAAAATCAATCCTTTAGCAATATGGCTTGTTGCTCCTAATATCGCAATTTTAATGGTCTTCATATCACTCTATCCTGATTTTAATACAACGTCCTTAATCTTAAGGGCAATCTGTGTAGATTCTAATCCGCATAATTTTTGCAAATCAACCTGGAGGCCGGTTCTATTAAATCCTTCCGGTAGAGCGAACTTCAAAAGCTTAACGTTTAACCCATTGCGTGATATAACTTCACCAACAACACTAGCTAATCCACCGCAAGAAGAGTGCTCTTCAATTGTCGCTATAAAAGAAAATCTTCTCAATAAATCTACCAATCTTGTTTCATTCAAAGGTTTAAAAACAGGAAAACCGATAACTTCGGCAGCAATATCATTACCTAGTAAATCAGCAGCATGTAAGCATTCAGACAGAATCGTACCCACGCCAATTATACATATATCTTTACCGCTCCTATATTCAACAAAATCATCAATATTAAAAGTTGAAGGCCTGCCATTTAAAAGAGGTTCACCTTTTTTTGCAAGGCGGATATAAGCAGGCCCAGATGTTTTTACCGCTAGATCCAAGCACCTTTTAGCCTCACCCGGATCTGCCGGAGTAAAAATAGTCATATTCGGCATAGCCCCCATAACCGCTAAATCTTCTACAGCAAAATGGGAATACCCTGATTGCCCATAAGTAATACCGCTGCCTAAAGAAATAATTTTTACATTCGCATTATGCGCGCAACAATCATTACGAATCTGTTCTAGGCAACGCATAGTTGGAAAATTTCCTAAACTATAAATAAAAACAATTTTATCCTCAGCCAGGCTCCAGCCAACAGCAATACCAATCATAGATTGTTCTGCAACTCCCGCGTTCAGAAAACGCCCGGGAAATTCCTTGATAAAAGGCTCTACCACAGAAAACCCTAAATCACCGACAATTAAACAAATACGCTCATCCTGCCGCGCTAATTCACACAACCGATTCATAAATGCTATTCTCATCTTTTTTCTAGCTCTTCCATTGCTTTACGAAATTGCACATTATCGGGAGATTTGTAATGCCACTCTAACTTATTCTCCATAAAACTAACACCCTTACCTTTTACGGTATGGGCAATAATTACTGCCGGTAGCCCACTCGATGGCATCTTTTGAAATATTGAATCGATCGCCATAAAATCATGACCACTTACATCAAAACAAGCACACCCAAAACTCCGGATACGCTCATCCAGATTTTTCATGGGCAAAATATCTTCTGTAGAACCCATTGCCTGCATGTTATTCCGATCAATTATCACAATTAAATTATCTAAATTCTTGGCGCCTGCCATATTGAAAGCTTCCCAATTAGCTCCTGATTCCATTTCGCCATCTGACAATAGCGCTACTACGCGATATTTCTTATTATTACGTTTAGCAGCTAAAGCTATACCAACAGCAATTGATAAACCATGCCCCAGAGAACCTGTAGAAATTTCAACTCCAGGAACATTGTGATCAACATGACCACCTAGAAGAGAATCCATTTGACAATATTTATCTAGCCACTCTTTGGGGATAAAACCGAATTCAGCAAGCACCGCATAATATACCGCAGCTGCATGCCCCTTGCTCAAAATAAAACTGTCCCGATTTGAATCTAACGTTGAATCTGGAGAAATTTTTAACCAACTTGAATATAAATACACCAATAATTCAACGCAAGAATAGCCACTCCCTATATGGCTAGCCTTGCTTCTATAAACCATATTTAAAGCGTTAACACGCACACTCCGCGCATGCTCTATAAGACCATCAAAATTATTCATTTGTAATTTATAAACGCTTAGTTAACTTTATTGCTTATTAAAATATTGCGCATACCATTTTGCCGTTTTCCTAAGACCTTCTTCTAATCCCTGCCTAGGTTTCCAACCTAAGATACGTCGAGCTTTCATTGCAGAAAGATACTGTTTTTTTATTTCATATTTAGCCGTATTCATAATCTTATACTTTAATTTATTTGTACAAAAATTAAATTTACTGATTTCTTTTAACAATTTAATTACGGTTATTGGCTTTTCATCACTTAAATTAAAAGCTTCACCTGCAAGTTTACTCTTTTTCATAAGTTCAGCTATTCGAATATATCCAGTTACAATATCATCAATATAAACATAATCACGGACAAATTGACCATCGCTACGTATCTTAAGCATTTTACCAAATAAGATACACCTAAGCGCATCAGGTATAAGGCGGCTAAAATTTAAATCTCCAGGTCCATAAATATTACCGCAACGCGTAATGGCTACCGGCAAACCATAAGTATGAAAATATGTATTGGCAATTAAATCCGCGCAGCTTTTAGAAACATCATAAGGATGATTGGCAATCAAAGGAGCATCTTCACGATAAGGAAGTTTCTTATGGCTGCCATACGCCTTATCGCTAGAAGCAACAACAATCGCCTGCACATTCCCCTGCAACCGGACAGCTTCTAAAACTTCCCAAGTTCCGGTTATATTTGATTCAAATGCCTTGCGGGGATTCTCATGGCTACGGCTAACAATTGCTTCAGCAGCTAAATGAAATATTATATTAATTGAATGCTTACGTAAGATTTTCCTAAGAAGATCATAATTAGCAACACTCCCTTTATAAATAACCATTCTTTTGTAATCTTGTTGGCAAAGAATGGTTTCCTTGCGAAAAGTTTTAATATCTAAACCAATTATTTTAGCTTTTGTTTTAAGTAATTCTTTAGAAAGATTGGAACCAAGAAATCCTTCAAATCCAGTTATTAATACTTTCTTATCTTTCCAAAAATTATTATTCATAACATCGCCTATTCCAGCTTCCAAGAAGCATCTCCCGCATCCCAAAGCTGTTCTAATTCAATCTTATCTCTTATAGTATCCATACATTTCCAAAATCCATTATGTTTATAGGCATTCAATTGATCATCTTTGGCAAGTTTCTCTAAGGAGTCTTTTTCCCAAATCACAAAATCATCTTTAATATATCTAAATATACCTGGCTCTAAAACAAAAAACCCGCCATTAATCCAAGCTCCGTCTCCACGGGGCTTTTCAATAAATGAAGAGACATCTTCACCTTTTTCGATATTTAATGCCCCAAATCTACCTTCCAGCTGAACAGCAGTAACCGTAGCTAACTTGCTTTTAGACTTATGAAATTCTAAAAGCTTATTAATATCCACGCTCCCAATACCATCGCCATAAGTTAATAGAAATGTTTTACCTTCAATATACTTCTCTATACGCTTAATCCGGCCACCAGTCATTGTTTCTAAACCAGTATCAATAAGAGTGACTTTCCAAGGTTCTGCCTTTGAACCAAGAACCTTCATACTGTTTGAGCCTAAATCCAGGGTCAGATCAGATGAATGAAGAAAATAGTTAGCAAAATATTCTTTAATAACATATCCTTTATATCCTAAACAAATAACAAAATCATTAAAACCAAAATGAGAATAAGCCTTCATGATATGCCAAAGAATCGGTTTCCCCCCTATTTGGATCATCGGCTTAGGTAACACTTCTGTCTCTTCGCTAATTCTTGTCCCTCGACCACCCGCTAAAATGACTACTTTCATTTTACCCTCCTAAATTTTTATACGGTCAGCTTCAAGATTGATTACCGCAATCGTTAGGCCAAGCATATACCAGAACAAAACCACAAGCTGTAAAGAGTAAAGGTGGTTATCAAAGATGCTTTGCACTAAAAACGCCAAGATTCCGGATAACAACCCAAGGACTAACATATCCTTCCTTATGTGTAAATGCTGCAAGCCGATTTTAAAGAAACTGAATAAAATCCAAAGAAAAGCGAATAAACCTAACAAACCGGTTTCAGCGGACTTTTGCAGAAATGAATTATGCGGGTATATCCCACCGCTTTCAGAAACTTTATAAGCAGGTGCAACTATTGAATAAGTATTAATTCCGCAACCAATGAAAGGATGGTCCCTGAGCATCATTAAAGATTCCTTCCAAAGATTTATTCTCACTAAACTTGCCCCTTCATTTATTTTTATAACTGACTTTATGCGTTCGCCAACTGTCTGCCCGGAATCAAAATTAACTTTTTCAATCTTTCGCATTTTGACATTTATCAACTTTGAAACAAACAAAAATATAAGAAATAAACATATAGCAAAATACAAATAATGTATCTTCGTTTTTAATTTAGAATTTCTTAGAACATAATAGCTCATTACAATTGCTGCAACCATAATACCTAACCATGCACCACGGGAATACGTTAACAATAAACAATTCAAAAGCATTAAAATCAATATAAACAATGCCACTTTTAATGTACTATGCATAACTTTAACCCAGATAAATATACCCATTACCAAAGGGATGATAACAATTAACCACGCGGCGAGTCCGTTTGCTGCAGAAAAAGAAGCAGTTAACCTTGAATATTGATAACCCCTCAAAAAATCCACCCCTCTAAAATACTGCACACTTGCATCTGCTACTATCAACATTGCCGATCCAATAATTGCAATCAAAATATTTCTTAGCCGTTCATTACTATTGATAATTTCAACCATCATAAAGAATATAGCTAAAAACTTTAATTCTTTTCCGAAAAAACCCCGCAATGACAAGCCATAATCAACACTAAAAATAACTGATAATACAAGAATCAAAACATATAACCCTAAAGCTTTATTTAATGCGGTTTTAGGGAGCATCCCCCATAATGAACCTGCCCGATACCCCAACACTCTTTTCAATATCCACAAAACAAAAGCCAACAAAGTAAAACTTTCAGCTCCAGCTTTTGAAAAGGGCAAGCAAAAAATTAAAAGACACAGAGAATACATTATTAAGCAGTCACAATAATAAATAATCTTATCTTTCATCATAATAATATAACCCCTTAAATTACTTTTAAACTGATAATTTTAAAATCAATTTAAATACAAACAACGAAATAACACCAAGTATAAAAGTCATTAAGTAAAACCTTAATGCTGTTTGTGCCTGATTAAAGCCATGTTTTAAAAAATAGTGGTGCATGTGCGAGGAATCTCCTGAAAATACATTTTGTTTTCTCAATAATCTCCTTGCCATAGCAAGAAATGTATCCAAAATAGGTAAAAATAATACTATTATTGTTGGAATAAAATAAGGACTATTTGAATGTGATAATGGCTTATATATCCCTAGACATGCAATAACTAAACCTAAAAACAAACTACCCGTATCCCCCATAAATATTTTTGCAGGAAAAAAATTGTATTTAAGAAAACTAAAACATGCTGCTGATAAAGCTAAGGATACACAAACAATAAAATTGTCTTTTAAAATTAATCCGAAAATAGAAATAAAAACTAAGGCAATACCAACAACTCCGGCAGCTAATCCATCCAAACCATCGATAAGATTAACCGCATTGACGATTCCAACTATCCAGAATAAAGTTACTGGAATACTAAATACCCCGAGCTTAAAATCGACTAATCCGGGTAATGAGATACTTGCTAAAACAAAACCTGATTTTATAACGAATAGGGCAATAATTGTTTGAATTGCAAACTTTATCCAAGCATCACTTCCTTGAAAATCATCATATATTCCTAAAATCAACATCAACGAGGAGCAGATTAATAAACTTGTAAATGGATAAAAATTAATTTTAAAAAAAATTAGATCAAAAATAACGAGAATAAAAATCCCGCCCAAAAAACCTAGATAAATTGCTAATCCGCCAAGCTTTGTAACTATTTTTTTATGAATTTTACGTTTACCAATTTTATCAATTGCATAAAACTTTAAAGCAATATAACGAATATTCGGAGTAATCAAAAAAACAATGATAAACGATACTGCAACAATAAAAAGATAATCAATATTCATTTTTACCTATCTAGTTTTTAAAAATTTTAATAATACGTTCTTAATTCTTATAGAAGCTTTACCATCGCCATATGGATTAACGGACTTCACTATTCTTTTATATAATTCTTCATTGTCTAAATATCTCAACGTTTCTTTTATGATTAAGTTTTTATCTGTCCCCACTAATTTAACCATTCCAGCTTTTACTCCTTCCGGCCTCTCTGTTTCCTTCCGCATAACCAGCACTGGTTTGCCTAAAGAAGGAGCCTCTTCCTGTATGCCTCCAGAATCCGTAAGTATTAAATACGAATTATGCATAAGAAAAACAAATGATTCATATTCAAGAGGACCAATGAGAAGAATATTTTTTATGTTCCCTAGAATATTTCTTACCGGTAACTGAACATTAGGATTAAGATGCACCGGATAGACGATAATAACATCTTTTCTGCTAACAGCAATCTCCTTTAACGCAAAACAAATATTCCTAAAACCATCTCCAAAACTTTCACGTCTGTGCCCTGTTACAAGAACAATCTTTTTGTTTTTTATCAAATCTAAGTTGTGACATTTTTTAAAATAATTTATCCGTTTAGATCTATCTATGTTTTTTTGTTGCTTATTTTTTACTGTCAAAAATGCGTCTACGACTGTATTTCCTGTAACCCAAATTTTATTTGAACCTATTCCCTCTTTTAAAAGATTTAACTTTGATCTCTTAGTAGGAGCAAAATGATAATCGGCAAGCACACTTATTAAATGTCTATTAACCTCCTCAGGAAAAGGATTATATTTATTATTAGTTCTAAGGCCTGCCTCAATATGAGCTATGGGAATTTTTAAATAAAAGGCAGCCAATGCCACAACAAAAGCAGTAGATGTATCGCCTTGAACAATCACAAGATGCGGCTTTTCTTTATTTAATACCTTCTTTATTCCGGCAAGACAATCAGAAGTAACTCCAAAAAGATCCTGGCCATGTTTCATAATATTCAGATCATGGTCAGGAACAATATTAAAAATCCTTAGAACCTGATCCAGCATTTCCCGGTGTTGAGCGGTAACACAAACCTTGGTGTTAAAATTCTTTGACTCTTTTTTTAGCTGCTGGATTACCGGAGCTAATTTAATTGCTTCGGGCCGGGTGCCGAATACAACTAATATTTTTTTCATTTATCCCTTACCGCAGAAGATACGCCAGGACCAAAAGAAGCGCTTGCTTCAATTGACTGCCAGTTATCTTTAAACCATTCTATAGCATTCAACAGTCCATCTTTAAATTCCGTCTTCGGCTGATAATTTATCAAGCTATGCGCTTTGTCTATTGAAGCCAAAAGTCGGGATTTAGTATCCCATTTCCTTTTGTTTCCAAATTTAATCCCGGCTTTATTGCCAACGGCCTTATTAATCATGTTTGCCAGATCGATTATTTTGGTTTCCTTACCTGAAGCAAGATTAAATTCCTGCCCTTCTATACTCTCCTGATAGCCTGCGCGCAATAAACCATCGACCAGATCACCGACATAAGTGAAATCGCGAGTTTCTTCACCCGTACCGGTTATCGGTAATGCTTCCCCCTTAATCGCCCAATATATAAAATTAGGAATAACATTGCGGTATTGGCCGGGAACCTCTCCTGGACCGTAAGAATTAAAAAAACGCGTTTTTACTACCGGCAACTTATAGTGATTATAGAAGAAATTACAATAAAGCTCTCCAAGCATCTTAGTCACCTGATAAGGTGTACTCAAATTCATCGACATGAATTCCTCCTTCAATGGCAGAGGAGCAGTACTACCGTAAATCGAGCAACCGGAAGAAGCATAAATAAATTTTTTTACTTTAACTAAAGTTGAATATTCCAATAACTTAAGCGTACCGAGCCCATTAACATTTAAATCCTTTTCAGGATAATCAACGGAATTTTGATTGGCAAAAAAAGCAGCCAAATGAAAAATAACCTGCGGTTGTTCAAAGAAAACTCTTTTCAGAGCAATTCCGTCGGTTATATTTCCATTAACAAACATAATATTTTGTTTTTTAGGGACATTCCAAGAATACCCAGATGAAAGATCATCAAGTATTAAAACCAATTTAGCGCCAGTTTCTGCCAGAGCAGCACAAAGATTAGTCCCAATAGCACCCGCTCCTCCGGTAACTAAAATTATTTTATCTTTATAAAAATCAAGATATTTATTTTCCATAGGTTCTCCCTTCTATAAATTAAAACATTTCTTCCAACTGCTTGATGCATATATCTTTAGTAAAATTCTCCATCAAATAATTAAAACCATTTTTCCCTAATTCATTTAAACTATTATTATTTCGCATAGTAACTATAATCTCAGCAGCTTTTTGCAGATCATCTGATACAGCTGAATACCCGCAGTTCGCGTTTTTAATCAAATCATGACCGTCACTTTCTCGATTTAAGAGAGCCAAAACAGGCAATGAAGCTGCCATAAATCCTAATATTTTACCCGGAATAACAGGCGTTTTGTTCATCCGGCTTAAGCATACTAAACCGACATCAGCCTCTTTAACTAACAAAGAATATTCTGATTGTACCACAAATTGCTCAAAAATAACATTGTTAAGCTTGTGTTCAAAAACCAATTGCATTAGCCTCTTTTTCTCCATCCCATCTCCAACCAGTAGGAAGCAGATATCCTTATTGTCTTTGAGCAGAATTGCCACCCGGATCAAAAATTCTAACCCCTGTGAAGGCCCAATTACTCCGGCAAAGAGAAATATAAATTTATCTTTTAAGCCGAATTTTTTACGATAAAGACCGGATCTCTTTACATTAACATAAGGCAAAGGATCAATCCAATTATGTAACACCTCAACTTTATTTTCTTTCTGAAGCTTCTTATTAATCAAAAAAAGTTTATTGCCAGCGGAGTGTACGGCAATTTTATCGGAGCTGCGATAAGCCTGGGATTCGATTCTTTCAAACATCCTAATCAATAGCTTGTTTTTGATTATTCCCAAATCTATGGCATTTTGAGGAAAGATATCCTGAATATTAAGTATAAATTTTGCGCCATAACTCTCTTTTACAAACTTACCTACCTTAGCTAAAGTCAATGGCGGGCTATAAACAATTACAATATCAACTTTGTCAATCTTTGATTTTTTAATCGACTTGATAAAACAGCCTGGGATAAGCAGCTGCGATATGCCCCTTAAAACAAAAGTGACATTATGCACAGGAGGCGTATTTACCCTAATAACCTTAACTCCGTTTTCAACTGCTGACTCTTTAAATGAAACTTCCCTGAAACCTTGTGCCAAATTATGCCTGGGAAAACAGGTAACTACAGTTACGTTATGATGCCGACGAAATAATTCTTCCGCCAATTCTTGCATAAGATGCGCAGCCGAACGGATCTCCGGTGGATAAGAATCTGTAACTAAAAGAATATTCATTTTATTGCAGGTCTTGGATGTTAAATCTAGATAACTGGTCGCTAGCCAGAGATTCGATTATTTTAAAGGTTGTTAAGGTAGTTAAAAGATAGCTTTTTTTAAGTTCAGCCAAATTCATATTATTTGCTACTGCATTAAAAAAGAAATCCAATTCTTCTTTATAGCCAAGATTCTGACCAGGAAGCCTTAAAGCACGGTTTACCCTGGGGCTACAGATACGCATGCTTCTAAAATCACAAATTTCGTAGGCAGCATTGTTCTCAAATATGGATATTTTTTCACGCGGATAGGCACGATGACCAACAGAAGTATAAAGAATATTGCAAATCGATCCATCGTTAAATTTTATTACTGAAACGGTATTGTCGTAGGGGTTAATCTTTGTATTTTTAATTTCAATATTCTGGCTAAACACGGATTCAGGATAACCTCCGGTAAAAAACTGGGCTAAATCTACAAAATGACAAACCTCTGAAATTATCCTGCCCCCTCCTTCAGCTTCATCAAAAACCCAGTGCCCCCGGATAATATCACCGGCATTAATCTGCATATTCATCACTAACGGGCCATGATTAGCCAAAATCTGTTTTTTTATCTCGATGGCTAAAGGAGAAAATCTCCTGTTAAAACCAACCATCACCTTGCTTTCTTTATCGTTAATTACCGAAGCCAGCATCTTAAGCTCATCCATCGTTGTAGCCAGCGGCTTTTCGACAAATACACTCTTACCGACTTCCAACGCCTCTTTAATGATTTTGGCATGCAAATTATGCCTGGTTAAAATAAAAACTGAAGTTATCGATTTATCATCTAAGATACGCCGGTAATCCGTAGTGCAATATCCGAAATTAAAAGTATCGGCAATCTGGCGGCCGGTATTACTATTAGCAGTAGCCACTCCCGTAAATTTAACATTCTTAAAAGACTTTAATGCCGGCAAGATTACCGACCT
>CAYHRM010000036.1:0-11315 GCA_964359035.1 uncultured Planctomycetales bacterium | reverse complement strand
TTGCTTCCGGCGCTGAAAACTTTCGCTGATGTGCTCGCGGCTTACGGCTCACTCTCGGGATTCCTTACGCAACTAATGGGCCCTCCGTTCGCCGTAATTCCTTGCACACTGCGATTAATAGCGCAAATGCCGAAAGTTTTCTAATGCGCCTCCAGCAAAAGACGGAAAGCTTATGATTCTCACTGCCCAAATCCAAGCCAAGCCATCCGCTAATCAGATATTAATAAGATCTCTCTGCTGGTTTTCGCAGCGAATGTCGATTTTAGCCAATGGAGCTTGAGTATTCCGGGAATCCTGGTAACAGGATGGCGAGGATGTTTGAGTGGTATTTGCTAGAGCAAATACCACGAGTTCCGCAGCCACCGGAATACGAAAGATCATTGGCGTTAAGAAATCGACCTGAGCGAGAAAATCAGCAGAGAGATCTAGAGCATATGACGAAAATCTTCGTGCCGAAGCAAAAGACGGAAAGCTAAAGTTAAATATTATTATTCCTTGAAAAGCGAAGTGTTTTAATATAAAATACCACAATGGTTAAAAAACATATCATTGCCATAGACTTAGGTGGCACTAATTTAAAATGCGCTTTGCTTGATTGCAGTTTAAAGATTAAAGCCAAAAGTTCTTTTAGCACAAAGAGTTTTGATAATAAGCATAAGCTTATTCAAGGGATTGTTGATTTAATTGATGGCTTTATTTTAAGTCAAAGATTAAAGCATGCTGATGTTTTAGGGGTGGGTATTGGAGTGCCTGGACCGGTAGACTCTTTGCGGGGAATTGTGCATTTTTTGCCGAATATTCCGGGTTGGAAAGAAGTAAAACTTAAAAAAATTTTAGAAGAGAAAATTAAATTGCCAGTTTTTATTGATAATGATGCTAAGCTGATGACCCTGGCAGAGCATGAAGCTGGCGCGGGAAAAAAATTTAAAAATGTGTTATGTCTGCCCTTGGGTACGGGAGTGGGTGGGGGTTTAATTATTAATGATTTGCTCTACCGGGGGCCGGATAATGCTGCTGGTGAAGTGGGGCACTTTCCGCTTAATGAAAAAGGGCCTTTGTGTGGTTGTGGCGCTAAAGGATGCCTGGAGACATATATTGGTAATCATAAAATTATTAAAGCTGCGCGTAAATTATTTGGTGCTCAGATTACCTTAGAAAAGGTAAGCGCATTAGCTAGGGAGAATAATTCTCAAGCCGTAAAATTTTGGAGTCAGGTAGGGCAAAAACTGGGTTTGGCTTTGAGCGGTATTGTAAATTTGCTTAATCTTGATTTGATTGTAATTGGCGGAGGAGTATCTGGAGCTGGTAAGGTATTATTTGAGAGCGTGAGAGAAACAATCCTGTTGCGTGCAATGTGCGTTCAGGCTGAAAGAGTAAGGGTAGTTGAAGCTAAATTAGGAGTTGATGCCGGAATCATTGGGGCAGGATATTTGGTAAGGGAAAGATTAGGTAAATTAGGAAAGGAAGAGCTCAGGTGAAGATTTTTATTGATACCGCTAACGTTAAGGAAATAAAAGAAGCTACTAGTTTAGGTTTAATTGATGGGGTAACTACTAATCCTACGCTGATGGCTAAAGAGGGGCGGGATAGTCAGCAGGTATTAAAAGAGATCAGTGCTTTGGTCAGCGGCCCGGTGAGTGCAGAGGTGATTAGCCTTGAGTCCGTGGGTATGGTTGATGAAGCGCGTCAGTTGGTTAAGCTGGCTAAGAATATTGTGGTTAAGATCCCGCTGACTAAGGAAGGGTTAAAGGCAGTAAAAATCTTGGCGGCGGAAGGGATTAAAACTAATGTTACGCTTTGTTTTTCTGCTGCTCAGGCATTATTAGTGGCTAAAGCCGGGGCTACTTATGTTTCGCCTTTTATCGGCAGGTTGGATGATATTGCTCAAGAAGGGATGAACTTAATTAGGGATATAAAAAAAATTTATGCAAATTATGATTTTAAAACTCAAATTATTGTTGCTTCGGTGCGTAACCCCATGCATGTAGTTAATGCGGCTTTAATCGGAGCGGATATCGCGACAATTCCATATTTAGTGATTGAGCAGTTGATTAAGCATCCGTTAACTGATATTGGGATTAATCGGTTTTTGGAAGATTATAAGAAAATTCCACAAAAAAATAATGTTAAATAAATTAAGAAGTTTATTCCTGTTTAATCTGGCAATTTTGATCATGATGCTGGGGTTTGTTTTTGGGGCCAGATTAGTTTTTGCGGAGACGGCTAAAGATTCGCCAATGATTATTAATGGCGATAACGTAGAATATTCCGCGGATAGCAAAGAAGTGGTCGCTACCGGTAATATTGATGTAACTTATAAGGGTACTAAGTTAACCTGCAATAAATTAAAGGTTAATATGCAGACCAAGGAAGGTTTGGCTGAAGGCAATGCTCGAATCGAAGATGCCAAGGGCGTGGTTACCGGAGAAAAGATAGTTTATGATTTTGCGAATAAAACCGGGATTATTTATAATGCTGATTTTCGCGCTAATCCCTATTTTGGTAAAGCTAATAAGGTGGAAAAGTTAAGCGATAGCGAATTTGTTTGCAAGCGAGGTTATTTTACTACCTGTAACTTAGATCATCCGCATTATCGTTTTGCTTCCAAGAAGATTAGTATGTTTCCGGGAGATAAGATGCGAGCGGAAAAAACTACACTTTATTTAGGGACGATTCCTATAATTTATCTTCCGCGATTTAATTATTCAATAAAAGAACCGATTCTACATGTACAAGTTGAGCCGGGTACGCGTAAGGATTGGGGCCAGTATATTTTAAACACTTGGCGTTATAATCTTACCGATAACGCTAATCTTAGGGTTTTCTTGGATTATCGTACTAAACTTGGGCTAGCTGAAGGTTTCGATTTAAACTATAAGACTCCTGCTGTAGGAAAGGGAGATTTTAAATTTTATTATATAAATGAAAAAGCGGCTGATTTACCCACTGGGATAGAGGGGGCACCAACGGAGTTTCAGCGCTATTTTTTACGTTGGCGTCATAAATGGAATATTGATCCGCGCACCAATGTGGTAGCAGAGTTTTATAAAATTTCTGATCAAAGATGGAAATATGAAAATAGCCCTGCTGGCAATCTTAATGCCCATAACATCTTGCAGGATTATTTCTTTCGCGAATATGAGAAGGATTCCCAGCCGTTAAGTTATGCTTTATTTCATCATGGTTTTAATTATTCCAGCTTGGATGTACTTTTACAAATGCGTACTAATCATTGGTTTAACCAAATAGAAAAATTACCAGAGATAAATTATAATCTACCTAGCTTGCAGTTGGGAGAAACTCCTTTTTATTTTGAAGATTCAACTCAGTTTGGTACTTATAATGTGAAGGGGACTGGCATGGGGAATGATTTGACTAATACGCGGCTTGATACGACCAATAAGCTTGCTCTACCGATGAAGATTGCTTTTATGCAATTTAAGCCCTTTGTTGCCAGCCGCCAGACTTATTATGATAAAGGAGCAAATGGCCAAACTGGAATTATCCGTACAATTTTTTCAGCTGGTGCAGATATGAGCACTAAATTCTATCATATTTATAATATTAAAACTAACGCTTTAGGCTTAGACATTAATGGATTGCGCCACATTATTACTCCAACTATCGGTTATTTATATACACATCCGCCAACTATTCCTAATAGTAATATAAAACAGATTGATGCTGTAGATTCTGTAAATCGTGGTAACACGATTGCTTTAAGTTTATCCAATAAGTTACAAACTAAGCGTAAAGGGCAGAGCGTAGATTTTGTGGATTTGTTGATTACTACGGATGTTGTGCTTAACCCTAAAACTGGGGATAATGCATTTCTTACTCCTCAAGCCGGAGAAAGCTTAAAAGATAATTTTTCAGATATTCTTTTTAAGCTAAAAGTATTGCCATTCTCTTGGATGAGGATGGAAGGAGATGCTACTTTTGAGCATTCTGATCATACTAATATAAATTACAATAAATTTTCATTAGCTAATTATGATCTGATTTTTGATTTGGGGAAAGAACGTTCATTTTCAATTGGCCAGCGTTATGAGCGAAAAGGTAAAAATGAAGTTACGGCAAACTTTTATTGGCGCTTAAACCCGAAGTGGAAATTTTCTATTTACCAGCGGTATAATTTCAAGCAGTCAACGGCACTAGAGCGTGGATCGCAAGAACAACAGTTTACTTTAACTCGCGATTTGCATTGTTGGGATCTGGATATTAGTTTGAACAAAAAAGAAGAAACGGGGACAACCATCTTCTTTACCTTTAGGCTTAAGGCTTTTCCTGAGAATGAATTTGGATTTGATCAGAAGATGAGTGAAGAGAAATCCGGTGCACAGTAAGATTCTATTGCTTTAACCTAAGAGTGGTAGAAAAACCTAAAAGGGCAATTTAAATGAATATTTCTATTATTGGTTCAGGTTATGTGGGATTAGTCTCGGGTGCTTGTTTTGCCGAGCTGGGCAATCAGGTTATTTGCGCTGATAATGATGTAAAAAAAATTAAGGATCTTAAAAAAGGAAAAGTTCCTATTTATGAACCGGGTTTGGAGGAGCTGATCGTTAATAATCTTAAGAATCAACGGCTTAAATTTACTTCTAGCTTTAAGGATGCGGTAAGGCTTAGTGAAGTAATTTTTATTGCTGTGGGCACTCCGGCATTGGAAAATGGCGAGGCGGATTTAACCGGCGTTGAGAATGTTGCGCGTAGTATCGCCCAGAATATGGATGGTTATCGTTTAATTGTTGAAAAATCTACCGTACCGGTAGAGACTTGCGCTTGGATTAAGAAGACTATCGCTACCTACATTAAAAAGAAGTATAAGTTTGATGTAGTTTCTAATCCGGAGTTTTTGCGTGAAGGTTCAGCGATTAATGATTTTAATCATCCTGATCGGATTGTGCTGGGCTTAGAGTCACTTAAGGCTAAACAGATTATGACTAGTTTGTATCAGCCATTGAATCGGCCAATCTTAGTTACTAATATAAAATCTGCGGAATTGATCAAGCATGCTTCTAATGCTTTTTTGGCGACCAAGATTTCTTTTGTTAATGCTTTATCCCGTATTTGCGAACGAGTAGGAGCGGATGTAAAAGAAGTGGCGCAAGGTATGGGGTTGGATAATCGTATCGGCCGGCATTTTTTACATGCCGGGATTGGTTATGGCGGTTCTTGTTTTCCTAAAGATCTGGAGGCCTTTATTACGATTGCTGAAAAATTAGGTTATGATTTTCAGATTCTAAAAGCGGTAAGAAATACTAATCAGGAGCAAAAGGCCTTTGTTTTACAAAAAATTAAAGATGCTTTGTGGATTATTCGAGATAAAACGATTGCTGTTTTAGGGTTAGCTTTTAAGCCAAATACTGATGATTTAAGAAATTCACCGAGTATTGATTTGATTAATGCGCTAATTCAGGAAGGCGCAAAGATTAAGGTTTATGATCCCCAGGCGATGGAAAAGGCTGCCAAAATTCTAAAGAATGTTGTTTTTTGTAAAGATGCGTATCAAGCTGCCTCAGGTAGTGATTGCCTTATTTTGGCTACAGAATGGAATGAATTTAAGGAGTTGGATTTTGTAAAATTGAAAAAAAAGTTAAAACGTGCGCTAGTGGTTGATGGCCGGAATATTTATGATCCTAAGCTGCTGACGGATCTGGGTTTTACTTATATCGGAGTGGGGTGTGGAAATGGATAAAATTTTATCGGATTTTGATAAAAAGATAAAAAATAAACAACTAATCATTGCGGTCGTAGGTTTAGGTTATGTTGGATTTCCTCTGGCTTTAGAATTTGCCAAAAAAAAGATTAAAGTGATGGGGATTGAGATTGATGCTCACCGCTTGAAATCTATTGCAGTGCGGAAATCTTATATCAGTGACATAAGTAGTCAGGAGTTAAATGCCGTGTTGGCGTGCGGATATTTTAAGGCGAGCTCGAGTTTTGCGGATATTGCGCAAGCGGATGTAGTTTTAATTTGCGTACCGACACCTTTGAAGGGAAAATATCTTCCGGATATCTCATTTATAAAGAATGCTGTAAGCCAGGTTGCTCTACATTTAAAAAAAGGGGCACTGGTAATTTTAGAGAGTACTACTTATCCCGGGACAACCGAAGAAGAAATTTTACCGATTTTTCAAAATCGTGGTTTTAGGCATGGTAAAGATTTTTATCTTTGTTTTTCACCCGAAAGAATCGATCCGGGTAATAAGAAATTTCCCGTGCAAAAGATCCCTAAGGTTATTGGCGGGCTTAGCCCTCAAGCTACGCAATTGGCGATGTCAGTTTATCGGATTATTATTCAGCAGGTTGTCCCGGTGAGCAGCTGTCGGGCGGCGGAGACGGTGAAGCTATTGGAAAACACTTTTCGCTTAATTAATATTGGATTAATTGATGAGTTATCCATGATGGCACATCAAATGAAGATTGATATTTGGGAGGTGATTGGCGCGGCCAGTACTAAGCCTTTTGGTTTTATGCCTTTTTATCCCGGTCCGGGCGTAGGAGGCCACTGCATTCCTAAAGACCCTTTGTATTTGCATTGGAAGGCCAAAAGTTTTGGTTTTCATTCGCGTTTTATTAAATTGGCATCTAATGTTATAAATTATATGCCTGAATATATTGTGAAGAGAGTTAAGGATGCCTTACTGCGTATGGGAAGTAAGCTAGAGGGTGCAAAAATATTAGTGGTCGGGGTTACTTATAAAAAGGATATTAAGGATTTACGCAAGTCACCGAGTATTGATGTAATTAATAGCTTAAAAAGACAAGGCGCTAAAGTTTTTTATTCCGATCCGCTAATCCCATTTTTGAAACTCCAAGGGCTGGATTTAGAATCCGTAGAATTAACGGCTAAAAAAATTAAAGAATTTGATTGTTGTCTTATTGCTACTGACCACTCTAAAGTCAATTATACAGTTTTATTAAAAAATGCAAAATTTATTTTTGATTCTAGAAATGTTTTTAAAGGCAAATATGCAGAAAAGGTGGAAAGGTTATAAGTAGTTTTTATTGACGTGTAGCTATGTTGAAAATTATTGCCTAGTAATTATGAAGAAAATGCTTAAGCAAACTGTTTTGATTACCGGAGGTGCAGGTTTTATCGGTTCGCATTTATGTCAAAAGTTGTTGTCTAATAATTATAAGGTAATTTGCCTGGATAATTTTATTACTGGTAGTCGGAATAATCTGAAACCGTTTTTTGAGGATAAAAATTTTCGTTTAGAGGCCTGTAATGTTTCAAATTATATTGATATTCCTGATAAAATAGATTACGTTTTACATTGTGCTTCATTGGCTTCTCCAAAGGATTATTTGGATTTTCCCATTCAGACTTTAAAAGTGGGCTCTTTGGGTACGCACAATGCTTTAGGTCTAGCTAAAAAGAAGAAAGCCGTTTTCATGCTTTTTTCAACCTCGGAAGTTTATGGGGACCCTCTGGAGCATCCGCAAAAAGAAAGCTATTGGGGGCATGTCAATCCGGTTGGTGTGCGCGGTTGTTATGATGAATCTAAGCGGTTTGCTGAGGCGATTACCATAGCCTATCATCGTGTGCATAAATTGGATACCAAGATTGTACGCATCTTTAATACCTATGGGCCAAGAATGCGTCATAATGACGGACGGGTAGTGCCTAATTTTATTGATCAGGCTTTGAAAGGTAAGGCTCTTACCGTTTATGGAAAAGGAGGGCAGTCGAGAAGTTTTTGTTACATCGATGATCTGGTTGAAGGTATATTTCGTTTGATGCTTTCTAAACAAAATTTACCGGTTAATTTGGGTAATCCCCATGAATTTACTATCCTGCAGCTGGTAAAGTTAGTTCTAAGATTAACCGGTTCTAAAAGTAAGGTTGTTTTCAGAAAATTACCTCAAGATGATCCTCAGCAGCGGCAGCCGGATATTGCTAAAGCCAGGAAGTTTTTGGATTGGGAACCGCTTGTCCCATTAGCGGATGGGCTAGAGCGCACTATATCCTGGTTTAGAGGCTAAAACTAGGCTCCTTCCTTGACAATTTCATCGGATATATGTTATACTTTCAGATAATTAAAATTTAACCTGTTTAGGCAGATAAGAGCCTTAGTGGCGGCTAAGGGAGGAATGTTATGATTCTAGAGTTAATTGGCAAGCTTAATTTTTTAGATTTTATTATTCTAATTATTTTATTTAGAATATGTTACATCGCTGGTACAACGGGTTTATCAGTAGAGATTTTTAAGCTCTTTGGTGTAATATTTTCTACTTATATTGCTTTACATTATTATACTACTCTTTCGGACCTGATTCAGAGGCGTTTTTTGCCTCAAGCCATGCCGTTAGAGTTTATGGATTTTATAATTTTTATTTTATTAATTACAGCGGGATATTTGTGTTTCGTAGGTTTACGGAGTGTTCTTTTTCGGTTTGTGCAATTAAATGCTATTCCTAAAATTAATCAATTTGCCGGATTAATTCTTGGTGTAGCCAGGGGGTTTTTGGTTATCGGTTTATTAGCTTTTACTTTAACTATTTCTAGCGTTACTTATCTTAGTAATACGGTAAAACATTCTTATTTGGGGAGCAGGGCTTTTGCAATTTCGCCTCAGACATATGATTGGCTTTGGAGTAATATTTTTTCAAAGTTTGCTGCTAAAGAAAAGTTTAATATTACAGTTTTAGAGACGATTGAAAAATTCAACCGCAAATGAAGCTAATTAATTTTTATAATTCAGTTGTTTATTTTGGCCGCTTAGCTGATCCGCGTAAAAATAAGCGGGCAATAAAATCATTTTCAGATTCGGCAATTCTTTTTGGCGCACCTAATTTAGAGGTTAAGAAGATTATGGTGGGCATTGATATTGAGGTGGCAGAACTTTTGCTTGCTGATCGTATCCGTCAGAAGGAGGGGTTGGACCTGGTAATCGCGCATCATCCTGAAGGAAAAGCTTATGCTGGTTTATCTGAGGTAATGCGCCTGCAGATTGATCTTTTAACGCAAGCGGGCCTCACTCAGAAGACTGCTGCTAGGTTGCTGGAAGTTAGAATGGCGGAAGTAGAGCGTAGGGTTTTGCCGCAGAATCATACTCGGCCGGTTGACGCTGCCAGGTTATTGAACATGCCTTTTATGAATATGCATACACCGGCGGATAATCAGGTCTATAGGTATTTAGAGTCAACTTTTAAGTGCAAGACTAGTTGCCCGCGTTTGGTTGAAGATGTGGTAAAGATATTAAATAATATACCTGAATATCAGATTGCCCGGAAATTTAATACTGGCCCGCGTATAATTCTGGGTAATCGCAAACGGCCGGTAGGAAAGATTTTGTTTGAGATGACCGGAGGCACTGAGGGGTCAAAAGATGTATTTGATAAATTATATAAGGCCGGGGTAAGAACTTTAGTTTCGATGCATTTAAGTGAAGAGCATTTAAAAAAGGTTAAGGATGCTAATTTAAATGTGGTTATTGCTGGCCATATTTCATCGGATACCTTGGGGTTGAATCTACTTTTGGATAATATCGAGAAACAGGCAAAACAGGATTTTGAAGTTGTTGCTTGTTCTGGATTTACTAGGATAAAGAGAAGGTAAAAAATGGCTGGCCGAATTCCGGAAAACTTATTGGAAGATATTCTTGGCCGAGTGGATATCGTTGAGATAATCTCTGGTTATATTCCGCTGAAGAAGGCGGGGGCAAACTTTAAGACGAATTGCCCATTTCATCCTGAGAAGACGGCTTCTTTTATGGTCTCTCCGGAGCGTCAGATTTATCATTGTTTTGGTTGTGGTGAGTCGGGCAATGCTTTTAAATTTCTTATGCGCCATGAGCGAATGGAATTTCCTGAGGCGGTCGAAATGTTGGCTAAAAAATGCGGCCTTAGCCTACCCGAACAGGATAAACCGGAGTTAGCCAGGGCAGCAAGTTTAAGCAGTCAATTGTATAAAGTTAATGAATTGGCAGTAAGTTTTTATGAAAATAATTTGCATACTAGCAGTGTAACGGCGGCGATGAATTATTTGACAAATCGAGGAATAAAAGCGGAGACGATAAAAGAGCTGCATTTAGGGTTAGCTACTTCTGGCTGGGATCACTTAATTAATTTCTTAAGAAGTAAAAATGTTAGTTTGGCGCTGATGGAGCAAGCAGGTTTAATTTTACCCAAAGATTCAGGCGGTTATTATGATCGTTTTCGTAATCGTATTATTTTTCCTGTTTTCGATATACGTAGCCGGTCGATTGGTTTTGGCGCCCGGGTGATGGATAGTAGTTTGCCTAAATATATCAATTCTCCGGAAACTCCGGTTTATACTAAAGGTAAAAATCTTTTTGGTTTTAATTTAGCTAAGGATTTTATACGTGATGCTGATAGTGTAGTTATTGTGGAAGGTTATTTGGATTTTATGATTCCTTATCAAGAGGGATTAAAAAATATCGTTGCTTCGCAAGGAACGGCACTTACCTTAGAGCAGATTAAGCTACTTAAACGCTATACGCATAATGTAATTATGATTTATGACGGTGATACCGCTGGAGAAATAGCTACCTTAAGGAGTTTAGATATACTTATCGATGAGGGTATTAATGTAAAAGTTGTTCCTTTGCCTAAAGGAGCGGATCCGGATACTTTAGTGCGTAATGAAGGAATTAATAGTTTAAAAGATAAGGTTAAAACAGCAAAAAGTTTTTTTGATTACAAGCTGGACGTTTTAAAAAGCCGTCATGATGTAAAAGATGCGCATGGTAAAACTAAAATTGCATCTGAGATGCTCTTAACCATAAATAAGTTTGATAATGCTATTTTGCGGGGGGAGTATACAAAAAGATTGTCTGAGGAGATGAGTATCCCGCAGCAGAATATTCTTGAGGAGCTGGGTAAATTAAAGCCCACTGTTCCGGCGTCTTTGGGCCAGCCGGTTATGCTTAAGAAAAAGTCAGCTGAAATTAATCCGGCGGAGAAGCTGTTGATTAAATTTATGCTTGAGGAAAAAGAGTTGATTGAGAAAATTATGCAGCAGTTATCTCCTTCTGATTTTGCGGATGCGCGCACTGCTAAAATTATTTCCGTGATGCAGGATTTGGTGCTTCAAGGAAAAAATATTACACCTAGCTTGTTGATGAATTATGTTAGTGAGGATGATGCTAGCCAATTGGTTTGTGAAACAATGTTTATGCCGGCTCTTGCCGACGAGGGAAGAGAGAAGGCGGTTAGTGATTGCATAACGCGAATTAAGAGTCAAAGGGTAAAAGCGCACCGTGAACATTTACACATTCAGATTAAAAGCGCCCAATCTTTGGGTGATGAAGATAGGTTAAACAGTCTTATTCAAGAATTTAATA
>CAYHRM010000035.1:0-11450 GCA_964359035.1 uncultured Planctomycetales bacterium | reverse complement strand
TCGTCTAGCCTGGTCTAGGACAAGAGCTTTTCAAGCTCTCGACACGGGTTCAAATCCCGTCGGGGTCATTAAAATTTAGGTGTTGAATGTGTGGAATAGTCGGATATATTGGCGAAAGAGAAGCACAAAGCGTGCTGCTGGCTGGTTTAAAACGCCTGGAATATCGCGGCTATGATTCAAGCGGCATCGCTTTAATTCTTCCTAAAAAAAATACTCTTGGAATAAGAAAATCTCCCGGAAAAATCAGTGCTTTAGAAAAATTGGTTAAAAACAAACCGCTTAGTGGTGTGGTTGGGATTGCCCACACGCGTTGGGCAACCCATGGTGCTCCTACGCAGGCCAATGCCCATCCGCATCAAGATTGTTCTGGCCAGATTGCTGTGGTTCATAATGGTATTATTGAAAATTATGAAATGCTTAAATTGCAATTAATTAAGGATGGCCACGTTTTTACTAGCCAAACGGACACGGAAGTAATTGTGCATTTAATTGAAAAATTTTACAAAAATGTCCCGCTGGAAGAGGCGGTTTGTAGAGCGCTTAAATTATTAGTTGGTTCATTTGCGATTGGAGTAATTTCGGTAAAAGAACCACATAAATTAATCGGCGCTCGACTTGGCAGCCCTTTAATTGTGGGGGTAGGAAAAGGAGAAAATTTTCTCGCTTCGGATGTTCCGGCGGTTTTAGGTTTTACTAAAGAAGTGATTTTTTTGGATGAAAATGAGGTGGTGGTTTTAGATAAAGATAATTATAAAATCAGCGATTTAGAGGGGAAAACTGTTTTTAAGAAAACCACGTTAATTAATTGGAGTATTGATCAAGCGGAGAAATCTGGATTTGATCATTTTATGCTCAAAGAGATTAATGAGCAGCCGCGAATTTTAGAAAGCTTAATTAATGCCCGGATAAATAACCAGACGAGTAAAATATTTTTTGATGAACAAAATATTTCAGAAGCCAGGCTTAAGGATATAAAAGAGATTTTTATTGTTGCCTGTGGTACTGCCTATCATGCTGGCCTAGTGAGTAAGTATGTTTTAGAGTCGGTTTGTCAGATTCCCACACAAATCGATGTTTCTAGTGAATTTAGATATCGCGATCTTTTAATCGGGCCACAAACCTTGGTTATTGCGATTAGTCAATCCGGAGAAACTGCGGATACTTTAGCCGGAGCAAGAGAGGCTAAAAGAAGAGGCGCTAGTGTAATTTCTATCTGCAATGTTTTAGGTTCAACTTTAACCAGGGAATCTGATGGAGTAATTTATACCAATGCCGGGCCGGAAATTGGAGTTGCTTCGACCAAAGCCTATACCGCTCAATTAACGGCGCTTTATTTATTTGCTTTTTATTTGGCTGGGATAAGAGATGTTTTGTCTTCTACTAAAGTTAAAAAGTTCTTGGATGAATTACGTAAGATACCTAATCAGCAGATAGAAATTTTAAAGGAGCAGAATAAAATTGCTATTCTTGCTCGTAAGTATTCACATCTAGGTTCATTTTTATATCTGGGTAGAAATGTTAATTATCCTTCGGCATTAGAAGGAGCTTTGAAGTTAAAAGAGATCTCATACATTCCGGCTGAAGGCTATGCGGCCGGAGAGATGAAGCATGGGCCAATTGCTTTAATTGATGAATATCGGGCGGTGGTTTGTATCACACCCGGTTCTAAGGTTTATGAAAAGATGGTTTCTAATATTCAGGAGATTCGTTCGCGCAAAGGAAAAATTATTGCTATTGCTACCGTAGGCGATCAAGAGATTAAGGAATTAACTCGTGAAGTAATTTACATTCCAAAAATAGAAGAAATATTTTCTCCGCTTTTAGTGGTTCTGCCGTTACAGTTGATGGCCTATCATATTGCTGTAAAGCGCGGCTGTGACGTAGATCAGCCACGCAATTTAGCTAAGTCAGTAACGGTGGAATAATAACGGTTCCAGAGCATCAAAGTAATAGAGCGTCATTGCGAGGAGCGCGAAGCGCGACGAAGCAATCTTATGCTGTACATTATCGCAACCCCTATTGGGCATTTAAAAGATATATCTTTTCGGGCGATTGAAGTTCTTAAAAGTGTTGATCTGATCGCTTGTGAAGATACTCGCCACACTAAAATTCTGCTTACGCATTATGCAATCACAACTGCGACCACTAGTTTTTTTCAACATAATCGGTTTACCAAGGGTGAATATCTAATCGGCTTATTAAAGGCAGGGAAAAATATTGCTCTAGTCTCTGATGCGGGTACCCCGGGAATATTGGATCCGGGGTATAACTTAATTAACTTGGCGATACAAAACAATTTAGAGACGACCTTTATTCCCGGTGCGGCGGCTTTTGTGAATGCGCTGGTATTATCCGGGAAACCAGCGCATGAATTTTATTTTGCTGGATTTTTACCTAATCGCAGTGGCGCGCGTAAAAACCAGCTAGAGAAGCTTAAAAAACTTGATTGCACGTTGGTTTTTTATGAATCTTGCCATAGGATCTTGGCTAGCCTAGATGATATAAGTACGGTTTTTGGCGATCAAGAAATTGCCGTGGCTAGAGAGTTAACGAAGAAATTTGAGGAGGTTTTGCGCGCTAATCCTAAAATTATTCAAAAAAAGTTGGCTGAGCATAAGCCGCGTGGTGAGTTTGTAATTGTAATTTAGCTTGTAATTTGTAATTTAGCTTGTAATTTGTAATTTAGCCTTGACAAAGAGAGAGCAGATGATATACTTAACTAAAGTTAACCTTTAAGCCCGGCTCAGAGAAGCTGGTAAGGTAAATAAAATGAAGACTAAGTTGGGAAAAAATATAGGCCTCTGGCAGATTAAGTCAGAGGTATTTTATTGTCTGCAGGATAAAACTAGGGGCCGTTTCTCTTTTTTAAAAAAAAGAGAAACGGCCCCTTTATTTTAAATGAAAGAGAAAGTTAAAATAATGGATCAAGAAGGGGTTAATCGGGCGATTATGCGCATTGCCCATGAAATTATTGAAAAAAACAAAGGTAGCTTGGGGTTATGTGTAGTGGGCATTAGGCATCGCGGGGTATATATCGCCCAGCGAATTTCCTCGTGTATCAAGCAAATTGAAGGCACGGATGTTTTAACCGGAGCTTTGGATATTACGCTTTATCGAGATGATTTAGCTTTGGCTTCTGGCCAGCCGCTGGTGCGTAAAACTGAGATTGATTTTGATATCAATGATAAAAATTTAGTTTTGGTTGATGATGTGCTTTATACTGGACGTACAATTCGAGCAGCTTTAGATGCGTTGATTGATTTTGGCCGGCCTAAATCTATACAATTAGCAGTTTTGATTGATCGTGGCCATCGTGAACTACCTATTCGGGCGGATTTTGTCGGTAAAAATATTCCTACTTCTAAAAAGGAATCCGTAGAAGTAAAATTAGAAGAAGTTGATGGGGTGGATGAAGTAGTAATTGTAAATAAAAGCTAAAACCAGATTGCTTCGTCCGCCTTCGGCGGACTCGCAATGACACACGGAAAGTGCTGTAGCTATGACTTGGACGAAGAAGGATCTTTTAGGACTGGAGTACTTAACCCCAGAAGAGATCGAACTAATTTTGGATACCGCAGAATCTTTTAAAGAAGTTTCCACGCGTGAGATTAAAAAAGTTCCGGCTTTACGTGGAAAAACTGCCGTCAATTTATTTTATGAACCATCTACGCGCACGCGCGTTTCTTTTGAAGTAGCCGCCAAAAGGCTTTCTGCGGATGTAATTAATATTGCCACGGAAACCTCGAGTGTTAAAAAAGGTGAAACCTTAATTGATACCGGGAAAAATATTCAGGCACTTAAAGCGGACATAATTATCATGCGGCATAACTGTTCAGGGGCAGCCAATATACTTGCTCGTTCTTTAGATATTAGTGTGGTGAATGCTGGTGATGGTTGGCATGAACATCCTACCCAGGCGCTATTAGATATTTTTACCTTAAAAGAAAAATTAGGTAAAATTAAAGGTTTGAATGTTACGATTGTCGGCGATATTGCGCACTCCCGGGTAGCGCGTTCAAATATTTGGGGACTGACTAAATTAGGAGCTAATGTTACTTTGTGTGCACCGGAAATGTTGCTTCCAGTGGGAATCGAGTTAACCGGAGCAAAAACTACTAACAATATTGATGAGGCTTTAAAGAATGCTGATGCGGTAAATGTTTTAAGAATGCAGTTTGAGCGCGATGAAGGCGCGGCGTTCCCTGAACAGTTGGATTATTATAAAAAATTTGGAATCACCGAAGAAAGATTAGCTAAAGCCAAAAAAGATATTGTGGTTATGCATCCGGGGCCGATTAATCGTGGGATGGAAATGTCCAGCGAAGTGGCCGATGGTGCAAATTCTGTAATTTTAGAGCAGGTGACCAATGGCATTGCGGTAAGAATGGCGGTTTTATTTTTAGTTAGTCAAGCCAGGGATGCAAAAAAATGAGTTTATTAATAAAAAACGGCAGAGTGATTGATCCGGTAAATAAAATTGATGAAGTAATGGATATTTTAGTTGAGCATAATAAAATATCTAAGGCCGCTAAAAATATAAAAGCTGAAGCTAAAACAATAGTTGATGCTTCTGGAAAAATCGTTGGTCCGGGAATTGTTGATATGCATGTGCATTTACGCGAGCCAGGTAGAGAAGACAAGGAAACAGTTGCCAGCGCAACCGCAGCAGCAGCTAAAGGCGGGGTAACTACGGTTTTGGCCATGCCTAATACTCAGCCGGCAATGGACTGTTCCGGCAGTATTGAGTTGTTAAAAGTAATAATCGATAAAGACGCTAAAATAAATGTGCTTATCTGTGGGGCAATTACTAAGGGCCGGCTAGGCCAGGAGCTGAGTGATATCGCAGCTTTAAAAAAATCTGGCGTATACGCAATTTCTGACGATGGGTCTTCTGTAGATGATGATCAATTAATGTTAGAGGCATTTAAAAAAGCCAAACAAGCTGGGCTTTTAACTATTTGTCATAGTGAAGATAAAAAGCTTTCCGGAAAAGGTGTAATCAATTTAGGTTTTAACTCTACGCGCTTAGGTTTACGCGGCATATCTAATGAATCAGAATACGCTAGAGTTAAACGGGATATTGAGTTAGCTCAAAAAGCTAGCGCGAGCGTGCATATTGCGCATGTAAGTTGCCGTGAATCAGTAGAAATAATTGCTCAAGCCAAAAAGCAGGGTATTAAAGTTACCTGTGAAACCGCTCCGCATTATTTTGCTTTGTCGGAAGAGGACATCGTTGATTACAATACAAATATGAAAATTAATCCGCCCTTAAGAACTAAGCTTGATGTAGCGGCAATAAAAGCGGGCTTAAAAGATAAGACTATAGATGTAATTGCTTCTGATCATGCCCCGCATACGGAAAATGAAAAGGATATTGAATTTGATCGTGCGGAATTTGGTAAAATTGGCCTGGAATCCGGATTAGCTGTAAGCATTATGGAGCTTATTGACAAAAATATTCTAACCTGGTTAGAATTATTTGAGAAGTTGGTAGTAAATCCGGCAAAAATTTTAGGAATAAATAAAGGCGCTTTAAGTGTTGGCGCGGATGCGGATATAATTATTATAGATGCAGACAGGGAGTTTCTTTTAGAGAAAAAGAACATAGTTTCAAAATCAAAGAACTCTACGTTTATAGGAAGAATAGTAAAAGGGTTGGTTGAATATACAATTTTTAACGGCAAGATAATTTATAAAAATATATCGCCCCTGTAGCGCAATGGATAGCGCATTAGCCTCCGGAGCTAATGGTACAGGTTCGACTCCTGTCAGGGGCATAAATTAGATTGCTTCGCCCGCCACAGAATCAATGGCGGGCTGCAATGACGGATTTAGGCATAAACCCATTATTTAAGTTAAATATAAGTCAAAGTGGCGTAAAAATACATAATTATTAGCTTTAAATAGATAAAAGTGGAGTAAAGATATTAAAAGTAACCTAAAAGATAGGAGCAATTAAATTATGAAAGCAATCTTATTTTTAGAGGATGGTAAAAGTTTTAGCGGAGAATGCGATCTTAACGCAGAGTGTTTAGGGGAAGTAATTATTAATACTGCGGTAGTTGGTTATCAGGAGATGATTACTGATCCGGCCAACGCCCAGAAAATTTTAGTTTTTACGTATCCCTTAATTGGCAATTATGGGTGTGCTCCCAAATTTAGTGAATCGGCAAAGATTTGGGTAAGTGGTTTAGTAATGAAGGAAAAAAGCAAGATTTACTCTAATTGGCAGGCTAAGTCTAGCCTGGACGATTTTTTAAAAAATCAGAAAAAGCCAGCAATTTACAATCTTGATACGCGCACTCTGACTGTGCATTTGCGAGAGAAGGGCCCATTAGTAGGAATTATTTCTACACAAGAGTTTGATGCTAAGAAATTATTGGAGAAAATACACAAATTTAAACAGCAGCCTATAAAAACTTCCCTGCCCGAGGTATCCACGCAAAAGTTGTATATTTTAGGTAAAGCGAAGAGTAAAAAAATTGCAGTTTTAGATTTAGGAATAACTGCAGGCCTGATTAAGCAATTAGAAACATTAGGTTATTCTTTAGCGGTGTTTCCTTATAATGCTAGCGTCAAACAAATTTTGGCCATTAAGCCTGAAGGGTTGGTGCTCTCTAGCGGCCCAGAAAATGATTGCGGTTTAGAAATAATTGCGCAAAATATCAAGCCATTGATTGGAAAGTTTCCGATGTTGGGGGTAGCTACGGGAGGTCAGGTTTTAGCTATGGCCCTGGGCGTACAACTTGAGCGTTTAAAACTTGGGCATCGAGGAGCAAATTATCCCATCGCCCGGCCCGGCACTTTTAAGGGTGAAATTACGGTTCAGAATCACGAGTATACCATTGATAGTAATTCATTGCGCAAAATCAAAGAGATAAAAGTTACTGCCTATAATTTAAACGACCATACGATCGAGGAAATAGAAAGTAAGAAATTAAAGATCATTGCCGTGGCGTATAATCCAGTAAGTGCGGGTTTTAATCAAGCTCACGCTATATTAATAAAATTTAGTAAACTATTAAGCATTCGGCGCTAATTGGCCCGACCCAATTGGAATGGGTCGGCATTCGCCTGGTGGCGGAGAATTGCGCCGGTGTATGTTTGCACATAAGGAGATAAAGATGCCTAGACGTAAAGATTTTAAGAAAGTTTTAATGATTGGTTCTGGCCCAATCGTGATTGGCCAGGCGTGTGAATTTGATTATTCCGGGAGTCAGGCCTGTAAAGCCTTGAGAGAGGAAGGGTATTTTACAATTTTAGTAAACTCTAATCCCGCCACGATTATGACTGACCCGGGAATGGCGGATGTAACTTATATTGAACCTTTGAATGTAGAGTCCTTGACCAAGATTATTGCCAAGGAAAGGCCGGACGCACTTTTACCTACTTTGGGAGGACAAACGGCATTAAATTTAGCCTTTTTTCTTATGAAGCAGGGGGTGCTTAAAAAATACAAAGTAGAATCTATCGGCGCATCAGTAGAGGCGATTGCTTGTGCGGAGGACCGAGATCTCTTTAAAAAAGCAATGCAAGAAATTGGAGTGGATACACCCAAAAGTGGTATCGCTACTTCGGTAAAAGAAGGCATGAAAATAGGCTTAGGTATCGGCTTTCCTTTAATCTTGCGGCCGGCTTATTGTTTAGGCGGAAGCGGAGGAGGGATAGCTTACAATAAAGAAGAATTAGAGATATTGTTAGCTAAGGGAATTGAGACTAGCCCGGTACATCAGGTGTTGGTTGAGCAATCAGTTTTAGGTTGGAAAGAGATTGAGTTTGAGGTGATGCGTGATTGTGCAGACAATGTGATTATGATTACTTCGATGGAAAACATTGATCCGATGGGGGTGCATACCGGAGATAGCATCGTGGTGGCGCCGGCGCAGACACTTACTCCTCAGGAGTATACGGATTTTGTTTGTTTATGCAAAAAGATTATTCGTAAGATTGGTATTTCTGGCGGTGGAGCGAATATTCAGTTTGGACAGAATCCGGATAATGGGAAAATTGTGATTATTGAAGTTAATCCTCGGCTCTCTCGTTCTTCTGCTTTGGCTTCTAAAGCCACGGGATTTCCGATTGCACGCGTAGCGACAAAATTAGCTGTAGGTTTAACTTTGCCAGAGGTAATGAATCAAGTCACGGGCAAAACTACTTCATTTTTTGAGCCGACGATTGATTATTGTGTATTTAAAATTTGCCGGTTTACTTTTGAAAAATTTCCTCATGCCGAAAGGTCATTAAATACTTCCATGAAGGCGGTGGGAGAAGCAATGTCCATCGGTAGGAATTTTAAAGAGGCTTTGCAAAAAGGAATGCGTTCGCTTGAAATTAAACGTTTTGGCTTTGGCTCAGACGGCCAAGATAAAATTACTGATGATATGCTTAAAAATCCGGATACTGCTTTACTTAAGCAGATTGAAGATAAGATTCGTATTCCTAATGATGAAAGGCTGTTTTATTTAAGATACGCATTAAAAGCGGGTTTAAGTATTGATAAAATTTTTGCACTTAGCCGTATTGACCGCTGGTTTTTGCACAATATGCAACAGTTAGTGGAGTTAGAGGAGAAAATTAAAGAATATAGAAATGAGTTATTAGAAGATGAGCCGAAAATGCCGGTGGAATTATTGGCGCAAGCCAAGGCGGATGGGTTCAGCGATATTCAGCTGGCATTTCTTTTGAATTCTAAGGAGGCTAAGGTGAAACAGTTACGTAAAAATAATAGTGTAAAAACTGCGTATAAATTAGTAGATACTTGCGCTGGAGAATTTAATGCCAAGCAGCCATATTTTTATTCGACACAAGAGACTAAGGATGAGGCTCGGTCAAGTAAAAATAAAAAAGTGGTAATTTTAGGGGGCGGACCAAATAGAATTGGCCAAGGCATTGAGTTTGATTACTGCTGTTGCCATGCTGCCTATGCGCTTAAAGAAGAAGGGGTAGAAAGCATTATGGTCAATTGTAATCCGGAGACGGTTTCTACGGATTATGATACTTCTGATCGGCTTTATTTTGAACCGCTGACTTTTGAAGATATTATGAATATTATTGAAGTGGAAAAACCATTAGGCGTGATTGTGCAGTTTGGCGGGCAAACTCCGATTAATCTGGCGGTGGCTTTGCGTCAGGCGGGAGTAAATATTTTAGGCACTAGCTCTGAAAGTATTGATATTGCCGAAGACCGCAAGCGTTTTAAGAAGCTGATTGATAAGCTGGGGCTCTTACAGCCAAATAGTGGAACGGTTTTTACTTTTGCGGAAGCAAAAAAAGTGGCTAATGAAATTGGTTATCCGGTATTGGTTAGGCCGTCGTATGTTTTAGGCGGCCGGGCGATGGAGATTGTCTATGAGCAAGAATTGTTGGAAAAATTTATTTTGGAAGCAGCGGAAGTTTCCGGTGAACATCCAATATTGATTGATAAATTCTTAGAAGATGCGATTGAAGTGGATGTGGATTTAATCGGAGATGGGGAAACTTTTGTGATTGGTGGAATTATGGAACATATTGAACAGGCCGGAGTGCACTCAGGGGATGCAGCGATGTCTTTACCGACTTATACGCTTGGCCCGGATATTTTGAAAAAATTAAGAGAGTCTTCTTATTTGTTAGCTAAAGAGTTAAATATTGTTGGTTTAATGAATGTGCAGTATGCCGTTAAAGATGCGAAAGTTTATGTCTTAGAGGTTAATCCTCGCGCCTCCCGTACCGTGCCTTTAGTTTCTAAAGTTATTGGAGTGCCTCTAGCTAAGCTGGCAACCAAAGTTATGTTGGGTAAAAAATTAAAGGATTTGGGGTTTACTGATGAGGTAATTCCGCCCTATGTGGCGGTGAAGGAATCTGTATTTCCTTTTAACCGTTTTCCAGGAGTAGATGTAATGTTGGGGCCGGAGATGAAATCTACCGGCGAAGTAATGGGGATTGATATGGATTTTGCCAGTGCTTATATTAAAAGCCAGATTGCTGCTGGACAAAAAGTTCCTAAAAGCGGTAGTGTTTTTATCTCGGTACATGATCGGGATAAAAGAGACATCGTTTTTATTGCTAAAAAATTAAAGGATCTGGGTTTTAATATATTTGCCTCCAGTGGCACCGCTTCAGTTCTAGAGAAGAATAATATTACCGCTAAAGTTTTGCCTAAAATTAATGAAGGCCGGCCGAATATTTTAGATTTAATGAAGGATGGTAAAATTCAGATGGTAATTAATACTCCTTCGGGAAGAATACCGCGGCAAGACGAGGTAAAGATTCGTTCTCAGGTAATCCTTTATAACATACCTTATACTACTACAATTTTTGGGGCGCAGGCTACGGTTAATGGTATTGAGATGTTAATTAAAAAAGATTTGGATGTGAAATCATTACAGGAGTATCATAAAATGAAGTGTAAAAAGGTAAAATAACTTTTTTATGCCAGAGCTACCGGAAGTAGAGACAATCAAAAATGATTTACTGAAGACAGTTTGTGGGGAAAAGATTGTCCAGGTGCTTATACATAATCCTAAGGTAATTCGGGAGCCAGCGCCGGGGATCTTTAAAAAATCTTTAGAGGGCTTGAGTATCAATTGTATTTTTCGCCGGGGGAAGTTATTAATTTTAGAATTATCTAATCGAAAATTTTTGACGGTGCATTTTAAAATGACTGGACAGCTGGTGTTGCGTTTGCCCGGTTCTATTGCCCCAGAGAAAACTAGTAGCCGAGTGAGTTTTTATTTGAGTTCGGGTCGGATATTGGATTTTAATGATCAGCGCTTATTTGGAGAGCTGCGTTTAATTGATGATTGGCAAAAACTAAGTTTTATTCAAAAGCTTGGCCCAGAACCATTTGATTTGACTTCTGCCGATTTTAAAGATATGCTTTTAAAAAGGAAAACCGAAATTAAGCCATTACTGTTGGATCAATCATTTATTTCTGGTATTGGTAATATCTATGCGGCAGAAATTTTATTTTGCGCTAAAATTAATCCGCAGAGGCCGGCGCGGAGCTTGGTAAATGCAGAAGGAGTTGTTCTTTACCAAGAAATAAAAAAAGTTTTAAAGAGCGCTATTAAGCATGGGGGCTCTTCAGTGGATGATTACGTGCGGGTTTCTGGAAAAAATGGAGATTATGCGCGTTTTCACCAGGTTTACGGCCGAGCAGGTAAGCCTTGTTTTGTTTGTTTGCAGCCGGTAGAAAGAATCACTCAGGGAGGCAGGGGTACGTATTTTTGTCCTAAATGTCAATCTAGTTGATTGTGTGTTGATGAGGGCTGAGAAAGGAAAAGCAGGTGAAGAAACGTCTTAAGATTAATGGGGTGATTATGGCTTGCGCGGCGCTAGTCGTAGCATTTTTTCCAAGATTTTTTTTGCGGGTTTATTCTGGGGGTATGCGCGAAGAGATCATAGAGGCTTTGGGTTTTGCGCTTATTCTTTTATGGCAAATTATTCGTGTTTCAGCGCGAGGGTATAAA
>CAYHRM010000034.1:0-11475 GCA_964359035.1 uncultured Planctomycetales bacterium | reverse complement strand
TGACAGAAGCTTTTGAATAACATACATCAGCTGCTGATCGCTATCAAACTTCATACCGGTTAACTGCTTTTTACCGTGCTTTTCTACATATACATTATGCGTACCATTAATCATAATTTCCGTAACATCCGGATCCATCATCAATTTTTCAATCGGCCCCAAACCCGCAAATTCATCAACCAATTCATTGATGATATTCTCCCTCTCCAGGTCCTTAATCGGATTACGCGGTTGGCTTAAAATTCCTTCTAAAATATTCCTGACTACCCCGGCAACTTCAGTTTTGCTACCGGCAGTTTTAAATAAGATACTGCTGTATTTAGCCAAAAAATCTTCACGCACTCTACCTTTTAATGTCAGCTGAGCCATTTTATCTCCTCAATTTTCCCCAAGCGCCGATAGCTAGGAAAGCAATCACAACACTTGCGCAATACTAATTAACGTAAGATGTCGATGTGTGTAAACATTTAATTTCTTCTAATAATACCCGGACACAATCTGCTTCTGCCACCTTTTTAACCGGCTTACCCTTCTTAAATAAAAGCCCTTCTTGTTTACCGAAAGCAACACCAATATCTGCTTCCTTAGCCTCTCCGGGGCCATTAACCAAACAACCCATTACCGCTACTGTTAAATTCTTCGTAAGCTTCGAACTACCTAAGTGCGCAAGCTTATCTTCTAGCTTTTGCACAATATTTACGAGATTGACTTCACAGCGTCCACAAGTAGGGCAACTAATCAAACGAACTCCACTACTACGTAAACCTAAAGATTCTAAAATAGATTTAGCCGCCTTAACCTCTTCTACGGGATTATCCGTAAGCGAAACCCTGACAGTATCACCAATACCCTCTAGCAGTAAAGATCCTAAAGCAATGCTAGATTTAATAACACCATTATAAGAAGAACCTGTAGCGGTAACCCCTAAATGTAAAGGATAACTACAAACCTTAGCAATCTTACGGTAAGCCTCTACCGTATCCAAAACATTGTTGGCTTTAAGTGAAATTACTATATTATTAAACTTTAGCTTTTCAATCATTTTAACATAATCCATACAAGCTGCTACCAATTTATCGGTCATCGAAGATCTTCTTAACCCGCCTTTTACCGAGCCGCTATTTAACCCAATGCGCAAAGGAATCTTAGCCGCTTTTAACGCACAGATAACCGCTTTTATCTCCTGCTGCTTATCAATATTTCCCGGATTCAACCGGATTTTATCTGCGCCATTTTCAATCGCCGCAATCGCCAGTCGGTATGAAAAATGAATATCCGCGACTAGCGGTAATCTTGTCCTCGCCTTAATTTTCTTTAAAGCTGCTGCATCAGTTAAATCTTTAATCGCTAAACGCACAATCTGACAACCCGCCCCCTCCAACTGCTTAATCTGCTTAACGGTGCCCTCTATGTCCGAGGTTTTAGTCTTAGTCATTGACTGGATCGCCACGGGATTTTTTGCGCCAATCAAACAATTACCAATTTTAAGCTCTTTAGAGTGTCTTCTTTTAATCTCCATATTACTTGGCCACCATTTTACTAATCTTATCTCCATAAAGCCTTAAAATATCATTATAAGTAACAAATAAGGCTAAAGTAATCATTAGGCAAAACCCCACGTTATTAATAATTTCTTCTACCTTAACTCCTAAGGCTTTTTTCCTTATTTTTTCCAAACCTAATAAAAATAAATGACCGCCATCAAGAATAGGTAACGGCAAAAGATTAAAGATTGCCAAGCTCACGCTTAATACCGCAATCAAATGCATAACCGCAATCAAACCTAATTTTGCCGCCTTAGAAGTAATAAAAAATATCCCCAAAGGACCCGTCATGGAATCACGCATCGACATCTTTCCATTCGCTAGCCTCCATAAACCAGCATAAGTCATCACCGTTAAATCAATCGTCTTCTTAAAACCAAGATAAGCTGACTCAAAAAACCCGTGTTTAACTTCAATTATTTCATCAAAAGGAGAGATACCGAGAATTCCTAAAACACGCTTTTCCCCTAATTGATCATTTAAGGCTTTGTCCTTGATAAAAACATTAAACTTTAATTCCTGGTTACCGCGTAAAACTTTTAGCGAAACATTCGATTTTATTTTTCTTTCCCGGACGGCCTGCTGTAAATCCTCCCAAATATCTACCCGCTTATCATCTACTGTCAAGATCTTATCCGCCACCTGCAAACCTGCTTCTTTAGCGCCATAACCATCAATTAACCCACCAACTTTTGAGGTCAAGCTGGGATAACCAATAAAAAAAATAAACCAAAAAAATATAAATCCCAACACATAATTTAAAAGTGGGCCAGCAAAAATAATTTGAAATCGTTTTCCTGGAGCTTTAGCAAAATATTCATCTATTTTCCCTTGATACTCTGCTTGACTGTCACCAGCCATTTTTACAAATCCACCCAGCGGGATCAAATTTAAGCTATATTCCGTGTCCATTTTTTTAATTTTAAAAAGGCACGGCCCAAACCCCAAAGCAAATTGTTCAACACGCACACCATTAAGCCGGGCGGCAATAAAATGCCCAAACTCATGCACAATAATTAATAAACTCAAAATAAAAATAAAAATTAGTACCGCAATCATTTTTTATTAACTCTCCGCTAAATTAACAAGCCAAAGCCAGCGCCTCTTGCCTAGCCCAAGCATCCGCACACATAATCTGGTTAAGGCTAGGATGAGCAATTCTAGTATGACGCTGCATTACCTTCTGGACTATTTTTGGTATAGTTAAAAAATTAATCTTCTTATTTAAAAATCTATCCACACTTATTTCATTCGCCGCATTTAAAACCGTCGGCATCGTCCCTAAATCTAAAGCCGCCTGATAGGCCAAAGCCAGACACGGAAATTTATCCAAATCAGGTTTAGCAAAATGCAACTTATTTAATGCATAGAAATCAATTCCGCCAAGAGCACTAGGCAGCCGCTTAGGGTAAGATAAAGCATACTGAATAGGCACGCGCATATCCGTCACAGAAAGCTGCGCCATAGTCACCCCATCGTTAAACTCTACCATCGAATGAATTAACGCCTCAGGATGAATTAATACTTTTATTTTTTCTACTCCTAAATTAAATAAGAACATCGCCTCCAATAATTCCAACCCTTTATTCATTAGGGTCGCCGAATCTACCGTAATCTTCTTGCCCATCTTCCAACGAGGATGCTGTAATACTTTTTCTATCGTCACCTGCTTAAATTTACTCCGCGGCAAACAACATAAGGGGCCACCAGAAGCAGTTAAATATACCTGTCTAACATTGGCTGCATCTTGGCCTCCTAAACTTTGCCAAATCGCGGACTGTTCACTATCCACCGGCCTAATTAAAACCCTATGCTCTTTAGCTAAGCGCATCACTAAGGCTCCGGCCATCACTAAAGCTTCTTTATTTGCTAAAGCAATCTCTTTACCGCTTTTAATTGCACTAATTAAAGGAACCAGAGCAGCCGAGCCGGTAATCGCCACCATTACTTGCTGAATATCTTTATCTTTAACCAGTTCATCTAAGCCTTCTTGGCCACAAAGAACTTTTAATGAAGACCTTAAACTAGCTCTTAACTTTGCGGCTGCCCGCCGATCTACAACACAAACTAACTTTGGCTTAAATTCTTTAATCTGCTGTTCTAACTTAACAATATCCGAATTAACACTTAAAGCAACGATTTTAAATTGCTTCGGTAAGCTCCTAACTACTTCCAGCGTACTCTGGCCGATAGAACCGCTAGAACCTAAAACCGCAATATTCTTCATTTATAATCGCGCCAAAATAAAATAAAAAACTGGAGCAGTAAATAACAAGCTATCAATTTCATCTAATACTCCGCCCATGCCTGGAAAAATATTTCCGGAGTCCTTAACTTGACAGTCACGCTTAAGCAGGGATTCCGAAAGATCCCCCAGCTGGCCAAGGATTCCTAAGCCGGCCGAAATAATCAACAACTGCCCATATCCAAAAGGCAACAACCCCTTACAAGCTAATCCACCTAAAATACTAAAAACTAAACCTCCCAGCGCTCCTTCAACGGTCTTCTTTGGGCTAATGCGCGGAATTAAAAGTTTCTTGCCCCATTTACTTCCCACTAAATATGCCCCAATATCCCCCAATTTAGTAATTAATAACAAAGCGGTCAAAAATCCCAGCCCCCCAGACAGATATCTTATCTTAATCAAAAAACTAAAAAACCAAGAAACATAAAGTATGCCAAAAAGAGTGGTAGAGATATCCACAATTACACCTGAACTATCCCGGCGCTTAAATTGCATAAGAATAAGAAAGAACAAAGCTAAAACAATAAAAAGTAACTCCCAGCTTTTAGTCGGCTCAAATCTAAACATAATCGATAAGGGAATAATCGTACCAATGCCTATTCCAAAATATTTATAAATATTTATCCCTTTTTTCTCAAGCATCAAGAAATACTCATACAAACCTCCGATAATAAATAAAATAATTACCAAACTACATAGCCAATCCAAAAAAATCACCCCTGAAATAACGCTAATTAAGACCACCGCACTAATTATTCTTTTAATTAACATCTATGCCCCCAAATCTCCTGATTCTTTTTTGATATTCACTAATTGCCTCTTTTAGCTGTTCGATTCCAAAATCCGGCCAACATTTAGGAGAAAAATAAAACTCAGAATAAGATAGCTGCCAAAGCAAAAAATTACTAATGCGCATCTCATTACTTGTACGAATTAACAGGTCCGGGTCGGAAACATCCGCGGCATAAAAATACCGGCTAAATTCCTGCGCATCCAGGCTTTCCAAATCTATCTTCTGATCTAATACTTCCTGAGCAAATCTTTTGGCCGCGTCTACAATTTCCTGCCGGCCTCCATAATTTAAAGCCAAAATAACCCTTAAACCAGTATTACCCTTAGTCTTCTCCTGAGCTTTCTTAATCTTTACTTGAAGATATTTGGGAATAGGATCATTGCGTCCAATAACCGTAAAACGCATATTATTCTTATGCAATACCTTGATCTCTTGGCTTAAAAAATTATCCAAATAACGCATTAAAATACTTACTTCACTTTTAGGCCTACTCCAATTTTCGGTAGAAAAAGCAAAAAAGGTAATTGTCCGAATACCCAGATTACTCGCTCCCCGAATAATCTCCTTTACCCGTTGCACACCTTGACGATGTCCAGCAGTACGCATCAGGCCCTTCTCTTTTGCCCAACGGCCATTACCATCCATAATAAATGCTACGTGCTTGGGGATTTTAAGATTATCCTGCATACTGCTAATGAACCTGGTAATCTATATCGGGAAAGAGATTGTCCTTATATTCAATGTCCGTAAGCCAATTCCCATCAATATTGTTAGACTTGACATCTTCATAGATCCGGTTAAACCTCAAGAGGTGGTCTTTAATGCGGCGTGCTGCATAGCTAGTGTGCGTACCGGTACCTAAAATAAATGCCCAATCTGAACTTTGCGCCAGAAGTAATTCACGTAAAGCCTGATTTAACGCCCGACGCTGTAACCCCTGAGCACCAGGATTATTTCGAACCAATTCACTCATTCGCTCTGAGGCGGCATGCAAATGGCGATAAATCCAGTCGTTAGTTCCTTGCAGCCACATCTCCGAATACCCTTTATAACCCCAGCTAGAGAAAGACGGAGTAACCACCTGGTTGCGTGGATTCTGGTCTAAATATTCACTAGGAGTAATCAAGCTAATTTCATTCTGATCACAAGCAATTTTACGAAACAAGAAATCCAACCACATTGGCCCTTCATACCACCAGTGCCCAAAAAGCTCAGCATCATAAGGCGAAACAAGAATCGGGGCTTTACCCATAAGATCATTAAGATAACTTACTTGCTTCTGACGATTAAACATAAAATTACCTGCATGTTCTGCTGCGCGTTCTTTAGCTATCTGTGCAATATAAGGCTGCTTATGATTACTCGTACCAGTAATCCGGTAATACTTCATTCCGGTATTAATACGCACTCCATCCGGATGAATATAAGGCTTGATATAATCAAACTCTAGATCAAAACCAACATCCCGATAAAACTCTCGATAATTATAATCGCCTGGATACCCCTCAATAGAACTCCAGACCTGCTTTGAAGATTCTAGGTCTCTGCCAAAAGCAGCTACTCCGGACCCCTTACAATATACCGGAGCAAATACCCCATATTTAGGACGCGGTGTTCCATGCAATAGGCCATGCGAATCCGTAAAAAAATAACGGATCCCTGCTTCTTTAAATATTTCATCATGCCCTGGACAAAAACCACACTCCGGTAACCAAATACCCCGCGGCCTTCTACCAAAGGTACCTTCATAATGATCCGCCGCCACCTTTACTTGAGCGCGCACCGAATCACGGCAAACATCCATCAATGGAAAAAACCCATGCGTAGCGCCACAAGTAATTATTTCTAATTTACCTAAATCCTGAAATTTCTTAAAAGCATTGACTAGATTAGAATTATATCTCTGAAAGGTATCCCGCGCATGCGAAAATCTATCAAAATACATTTGTGCCAGATTTTTAAAATCCGGCTGCCATTTTGTTCTCTCGATCTCTTTTTGACTCAACTCAATAAGCTTATTAATATGTTTTAAATAACGCTCTTGCAACAAAGGATCAGCCAACATAGAAATAAGCGTCGGGCTTAAGGTCATGGTAATCCGAAAATCTATACCATCATTAACTAAACCCTGAAAAACAGAAAGTAGGGGCACATAGGTTTCTGTAATTGCCTCATAAAGCCAATCCTCTTCTAGAAAATTCTCATGCTCCGGATGGCGCACAAAAGGCAAATGGCCATGCAAGACTAAACAAAGGTATCCTTTAGGCATAAATTTTATTTGGTTTCTCTAGTTACGGTTGGAGTAATGGTCCGCTCTTCTAATCTATCCGCAGAAATCGCCTTAACCGGAATTATCTGTTTTCCGTCAGGTAAATAATAACGCAAGGTAAAAGTACCATCCGGCCTTAATTTAATCGGTACCCCCTGCACAGTTACCTTGGCATCAGGTTGCGTTGCTCCATAAACAATTAATTCACAGTCAACTTTTAGCCAAAAATTTCTCTCTTTAATCTCTTTCTTTACTGGGCTGCTGGATAACCCTGAGCTAAACAGCCCCTGTTTTATACGTTCCTGCCAAGCGCCGCCAACCGGTGAACTTTTACCCAAGCCAAAACCCATGCCATAAAGCCGGGCAAACATCTCATAAGGAATCATCCATTCTTCATCCGTAACCCAAGAAGGGCCATCTAATGGAGTTTGAACAACATTGGAACGTAAAATAGTAATAAATCTACCATCCGCTAACATTAATCCTAAATCTACACACCAAGCACGGCCCGGGCCGGCCGTATCGACATACCAGCTATTAGCAAAATCATTAATCTGAATATCAAAGAACCTATTAGCATTAGATCCGTTAAAAATAATATTCGTAACATCGTAAACTCTTAAGATTTTTTTCGCGCGATAAAAATCATCACCTAATTTACTCTTTAACCCCTGAATAGTCTGATCCTTTAGCTCCCAATAAGAATGCAACCAACGCGGGTCACGGACTTGTAAAATAATCTTATCTTGATCATAACCAGAAGGAAGCTCTTGCGGCCTGGCCGGAGCAAAACAGGTATTCTGTGAATGAGAAAATTTTGTATTCGCTATAGCAGTTTCATAAAAACTAGGGATCTCTTTGCTCGACTGTTTATCAGATACTTTTACCAGAGGCGATTTCTTTTTTAATCCCAGCTTAAGCCTGGACTTCGCTTTAGAAATAGTTTTTACTAATGCATCTTTTGATTTTTTTAATATCTTCATCACCTTTTGCCTCCCTTCCAATAAAAAAGGGGATTCTCTCCCCTCATCATCAAACTATCCTTCGCTTTGTTATCTGCTCCCCCTTTTTTATTTTATTATTTAAGCTTCTTCACATTGACCAAAGCTTGCCTTAACTCCTCTTCCAGGGCTTCTTTAGACTTAGTTACTTTCTGTAACTCTTCTTTTAAACTCTGGCTTACCAACTGGCCCTGAACTAAATCTTTCTTCACTGCCTCCAGAGTTGTCTTTAACTCTTGAAGTTCATTTTCTTTAGCTTTAGCTTTTTCTTCTAAAGCTGATTTCTCTTGTACATATTTACTTGTCTTTTCTTCTAAGGTAATCCGCGCAGCCTTTTCCTTATTACGCTCAGCTGTCTGACGCATTGCGTTATTGCAAGAACTAAGCGTACCAAAAAAGAAGATCACCGATAATATCGCTAAAACTATGACAACGCGATTTTTTAATGCCTCACTCATAGTCAAGAATTTCACCTTATTTAAGATTCTCTTGAGGTTCTTTCAATTCAGAGGAACCTGTAGAGCCACCCTTAACTTTAGTAATATTGGGCAAGATAACTATCTCTACCCGGCGATTCTGTTTGCGGCCATCTTTAGTTTCATTAGAAGCCAATGGGCGATATTCACCATACCCAATCGCCGACAAGCGCTCCGGCGATATCCCCTGGTCATTCGCCAAATAATGCAAAACACTTAAAGCCCGAGAAGTGGAAAGTTCCCAATTAGATTTCCATCCACTCTGCTTAATTGGAACATTATCTGTATGTCCTTCTATCCCCACATTAAACTGCGCCATATTATCTTTTAATATTGCCGAAACCTTAGTTAACAAAGGCAACGCCTCCGGCCTAATCTTAGCTTTTCCGGAATCAAATATAAGGTCTCCGACAACGGTAATCACCAACCCCTTTTCCATCATTTGGAGCTTAATCTGTTTGTCATCTATCTCTTGGCTAAGCTTCTGTTCCAGCAAGCCCTTAGAACGAGAAAGTTCATCTAATTGAGCGCTTAGCTCTTGAATTTTTTGAGCATCAGAACGTTTACCCGCTTGAAAAATAAATGTACAACCCGCTAAACCAAAAGTAATAAACAGAACTAGTACAAATTTAAAAAATTTATTCATCATTTCTCTCTCCTTCTCTATTTGAGTTTAAATATAACATAAGCAATTTTATTAGTCAAGTGTTTTATCCTCAACCACTTAGATAAAAATAGTATCTTTTCTCGCACTGCCTACAGAGACCATGGTTATTTTAACCTTAAGCAGTTTTTGTAATTCTAGCAGATAGGCTCGGGCATTGGGATGCAACTGTTTAAGGGAACTAGGCTGATTCAACTGATGCGGCCAACCCGCCATCTCTTTATAGATAGGAGTCGCCTTATTAAGTACCTCTAAATCAGCCGGAAACTCTTTAAAAATTTTACCCTTATATTTATAGGCAATGCAAATCTTTATCTTAGCTAATCCATCGAGCACATCCATCTTCATAATCGCCAACTCACAAATCCCATTAAGCATCACCGATTCCTTAGCAATCACGGCATCAAACCAACCACACCGACGCGGCCGGCCGGTGGTAGCACCAAACTCTTTCCCTTTATCACGCATAATCTTCCCAAAATCCGTATCAAACTCCGTAGGAAAAGGGCCTTCTCCAACCCGTGTTGTATAAGCTTTACAAACACCAATAACTTTATTAATCTTATTTGGAGGTATTCCTGTCCCAATACATGCGCCCCCCGAAATCGTCGATGAAGAAGTAACAAAAGGATACGTGCCAAAATCAATATCCAGAAACGTTCCCTGTGCCCCTTCTAATAAAATATCTTTTTTTTCATCAGTTGCTTTATTTAATAATACGGCGGTATTACAAATATAGGGAGCAAATAATTTACCATAGCCCAAATACTCGTTATAAATCTTTTGAAAATTAAAACCCGGATGTTGATAAACTTTTTTAAAAATTTCATTTTTTTCTTTAAGATTATCTTTAAGCTTATCTTTAAAAACATCCGGGCTTAATAAATCAACCATCCGGATACCGCAACGATTGATTTTGTCCGCATAACAAGGGCCGATACCTCTACCGGTAGTGCCAATTTTATTCTTTCTTTTAGTCTCACGTAACTGATCTAAATTCTTATGATAAGGCATAATTAAATGCGCTAAAGTCGAGATCTTAAAACGTTGCTTGAAATCAATGCCATTTTTACGCAGCTCATCCAGCTCGCCCAAAAGTACCGCCGGATCAATAACTACCCCATTACCGATACAACAAATCTTGCCCGGATGTAATATTCCCGATGGGATAAGGTGAAATATATATTGTTGTTTGCCAACCACTACGGTATGACCAGCATTATTACCGCCTTGATAGCGCACAACATAATCTACTCTTTGAGAAAGAATATCAATCACCTTACCCTTACCCTCATCTCCCCATTGCATTCCCACCAAAACTATATTCATTTTTTCCTTTTCGTTGACCTATATTTTAACTACTAATTAACTGCCTCATAATCAAATATTACGGCGTCATCGTAAATATCTCATGCGCGATATCCGGATATTTAGCAATAAAATTTAATTCATCATCAACCAGCGGTTTCTGATTATGTACATTAGCATATCTAACCAACTCCAATATACGCGTAGCCTCCGCATCATCCTTAAAAGCCACCTCTAATCTTTCATAAACGTTACGGAAACCTTTGATCCCGGAATACTCTCCGGCAGTAATTTTTCTGCCTGTTTCAATTATCTCTGGCTCACCACGCCCGAGCTCCTCAAAATCATAAAGTTCATAGTTACGCCTATCCTTTAACGCTCCGTCAGCATGAATCCCAGATTCATGAGCAAAAGCATTCGCTCCCACGCCCGGTTGGTTAATCGGAATGGGTACGCCAAAAGCATAAGAGGCATATTTACAAATTTTCCAAGCCATTTTTAAATCTACATTTTCATCTAAATGATAACCCGCCATTCCTTGGCCGTATTTAATCGCTAAAATTACCGAAACTAAATCCGCATTCCCCGCCCGCTCTCCCATGCCATTCACACAAGTATTAATATAAGAATCTACCCCAGCATCAGCGGCGGCCCTGGCTCCCGCAATCGAATTAGCCACCACTAATCCTAAATCATTATGACAATGCACTTCAATCGGAAGCTGCACCTGCTTAGCCAACAATTCTATTCTTTCATAAATACTAAAAGGTGTATCTGTTCCTAAGGTATCGCAATAACGAATCCTATCTGCTCCGGCCTCTTTAGCTTTAAGGGCAAATTCAATCAAATATTCTAAATTCGTACGAGAGGCATCCTCAGCATTTACACCCACACCCATTGCCCCTAACTTTTTCGCCTCACTCACTGCCTCTTGCATCTCCTGAATTATCGACTGATGATCAAGCTTGCCTTTAAATTTATGCACAATCATCTGGTCGCTGGTAGAAATAGAAAGGTTTAAATATTTTAAATGCGGCACCAATTTAAAAGCAGTTTTTACATCATCTTTTGTTGCCCGCAGCCAACCACTTAACCGGATCCTAGAAAATCCTCCTAATTCCACTAATGCCAAATTGGCATTCAGATAATTCGTCTCATGCCGCGTAAGCGGAAAG